>NZ_JBSFTC010000353.1:0-10599 GCF_053590415.1 Nonomuraea sp. NPDC003201 | reverse complement strand
CGGAGGGCGCCGCGACGGCGTCGAGCTGGTCCGCGCCGGAGACGAGGCCGAGGTCGGCGAGCCAGCGCACGGCCGAGGCCGCGGTGTAGACCTGACCGTCCACGCAGTAGCGCGTCTCGCCGCGCAGCCGCCAGGCGATCGAGGTGGCCAGACCCGACGCCGAGCGCGCCGGGGACGTCCCGAGCTGGGCGAGCAGGAAGGCGCCCGTGCCGTACGTGCACTTGGCGGTGCCCGCCTCCAGGCACGCCTCGGCCAGCAGCGCGGCCTGCTGATCGACGATCAGCCCGGTCACCGGGACCTCCGGGCCGAAAGCGGTGGTCGTGCCGACGACGGCGTCGCCGGCGACGATCTCGGGGAGCCGTTCGGAACCGAGCCCGAACAGCTCCAGCAGCTCGCCGTTCCACCGCGCGTCCTCCAGCCCGAGCAGGAGGGAGCGGCTGGCGGTGGAGGCGTCGGTGACGAACGCGCCGCACAGCCGGTGCACCAGCCAGGTGTCGGTGGTCGTCACGACGCCCTCGGTGGTCAGCTCGTCGCGGATCCAGCGCATCTTCGGCGCCGAGAAGTACGGGTCGAGCACGAGGCCGGTCAGCGCGGCCACCCGCCCGGCATGCCCGGCCCGCGCGGCGCACAGCGGCTCGGCACGGCGGTCCTGCCAGACGATGGCGGGCGTGAGCGGCTCGCCGGTGACGGGATCCCAGGCCAGCACGGTCTCGCCCTGGTTGGCCAGCGCGACCGCGTCCAGCGGCACGCCCGCCGCGGCGGCCGCGCGCCGCCCGGCGGTCAGAACGGAGTCGAGCAGGGCACGCGGGTCCTGCTCGACGCCGCCGCCCTCCAGGTAACGCGGGCGCAGGGCCTCCTCGGCGATCGCCAGGACGGCGCCACCGGCGTCCACGACGATGGCCTTGGTCCCTGACGTGCCCTGGTCGATCGCGAGGACGTGCATCGTCAGATCTGCTCCTTCTGCGCGAAAGCGCCGTCGATCGAGTGCATGTCGGGCATGTCCAGCGCCCGGCGGCCACGGGTCGCCAGCAGCGTCACGAGGTAGGCGGCGCCGATCACGACCATCACCAGAACGTAGAGCCAAGCGTCGCGGAAGGAGGCATCGCGGAAGAGGGACAGCTCGAACACCAGCCACACGACCGACACCGCCAGGACGGGCTTCTCCCAGGCGCCGAGGTCGAACTTGCCGTTGGCCGGCAGGTGCCGCCGCTTGGCGAGGTAGAGCGCGACGGTCGCGGCGTAGATGACGGCCGGCAGCAGCGTGGCCGCGCCGAACAGGGTGAACAGCGCGTCCTCCGAGAAGGCCGAGAACAGGCCCAGGATCACCTCGGCGAGCACCACGTAGAACACCGTCGCCCGCAGCGGGGTGCCGAGGCGCGGCGAGACCCGCTGCCAGTGCCGCCAGCCCGGGAACCGCTCGTCGCGGGACATCGCCCAGGTCAGGCGAGTGCCGGTCATCATGATGACCAGCCCGCAGGCGAAGATCGCCAGCACGACCAGCAGCAGCAGGAGCGTGGCGACGACCGGCCCGAGGGTCTGCTTGATGACGTCGGCGATCGGGGTGCCGGACGCCGCGAGCGCCACGGGGTCGCCGGCCGCGAGCGTGACCGCGACCAGGAACAGGAAGCCCAGGACACCGGAGGCCAGGACCGCCTGCCACATGGCCCGCGGGACCACCCGCTCGGGGTCGGTGGTCTCCTCGGCGAGGTTGGCCGCCGACTCGAACCCGACGATGGTGAACGCGCCGAGCAGGAAGCCCAGCACCCACGGCCCGGCCGAGGTCAGGTCGCCGAAGCCCCAGTATCCCTCGGCGGGCACGGCGCCCCTGCTCCACAGGTTGCCGAAGTCCATGTCGTTGCGGACCGCGGCCACGACGAGCAGCAGCACGGTCAGCAGCACCATGCCGGCCAGCTCGGCCGACACGGCGGTGTTGTTGACCTTCTCGGACCACCGGGTGGAGCCGCCGACGAGCGCGGCCTGACCGAGCAGGATCACCGCGGTGACCGCCCAGGTGATGCCGCCGCTCGCCGTGTAGTCCAGCAGGACGGGCAGGACCGTGGAGGCCACCGTGTAGTCCACGGCCACGACGACGACGGCCAGGAACATGAACGAGATCCAGCCGATGATCCACCCGAGCACCGGGTTGGCCAGGCGGGAGGTCCACTGGTAGGCGTACCCGGTCACCGGGATCCGGGAGGCCAGCGAGCCGATGACGAACGCCACCGCGAGCTGGCCGACCACCGCGATCGGCCAGGTCCAGATGCCGAGCGGCCCGGAGGAGCTCAGCACCGACCCGTAGGTGGTGAAGATGCCGGTCGCGATCGAGACGAACGCGAAGGCCACGGCGAACGAGGCGAACCTGCCGGTCCGCCGCTCGAAGGACTGTTCGTAGCCGAACCGGGCCAGCTCGTCGCTGTCGGTACGCGCTGTGTGGTCTCTCATCGCAACCTCCCTCTTGGTATATACCATGTGGTTTAGACCGCAAGGTATCGTCCAAGTGGGCTAGGGTGTCAAGCATGGGTTCACCCCGTTACGTGACGATCGCCGCGGAGCTGCGCGACCGCATCACCGGCGAGAAGCTCGGCCCGCACACCCTCATGCCGTCGGAACGGGAGCTCAGCGAGACGTTCGGCGTCAGCCGGATGACCGCCCGGCAGGCCCTGGCGCTGCTGGAGAAGGAGGGATACGTCTACCGGCGGCCGCCGCGGGGCACGTTCGTGGCCGAACCGCGGGTGCCGTTCCACATCGGCAGCTTCTCCGACGAGATCATCCTGGCCGGGCGGCGGCCGTCGGCGCAGCTCATCTGGGCCGAGGAGCGCCCCCCGACCCCTTCGGCCCGGGAGGCGCTCGACCTGGCCGGTGACGAGACCGTGCACGCCCTGCACCGGCTGCGCTTCGCCGACGACGAGCCGATCGCGCTGGAGACCACCTACTTCCCCAGTGCGATCACGCCCGGCCTGCTGGCGCGGCCCCTCACCGGCTCGCTCTGGCACATCCTGCGTGCCCACTATCGCGTCGTGCCGGCCGACGCCTCCGCCGTCATCGAGTCCATCGTCATCGACGACGCCTCCTGCGCCCGGCTGCGGGTCCGCAGCGCCTCCAGCGGGATCCTCCTGACCCGCCGCACCTACACGGCCGAGGGGCGCTGCATCGAGTTCGCGCGCGACGTGTACCGGGCCGATCGCGCGTCGTTCAAGGTGGAGGCGCGGATCCCGGTACCCGTCGAAGGCGGCTGAACGCGCGTCAGGCGGTGTCGCCGCCGTCGGCCAGCAGCGTGCTGCCGGTCATGAAGGCGGACAGGTCCGACGCGCAGAACAGGACGACGCGCGCGATGTCGTCGGGGACGCCGACCCGGCCGATCGGGCCGTTCAGCATGAGGTCGGTCGGCGGGAGGTCGCCGGCCGGCACGGTGGCTGGTATGGCGGCCGCCGCCATCATGTTGCCCTCCGTGGGGACGTAGCTCGGCGCCACCCCGAGCACGCGGATGCCCAGCGGAGCGAGTTCGAGCGCCAGCTCGCGCGTGAGACCGCGGGCGGCGTGCTTGGACCCGACATAGGCGGCCAGGCCCGGCGCGCTCCCGCGGAAACCCGCGGTCGAGATGATGTTCACGATGGCACCGCCGGTACCGGCCGCCGACATCCGCCGCGCCGCCTCACGCGCGCCGACGAAGACGCCGCGGGCGTTGACCGCGAACACCTGGTCCCAGGTCTCCTCGCTCATCTCCAGCAGCGGGACACTCGGGAAGATCCCGGCATTGTTCACCCAGATCTCCAGGCCGCCGAGCTCGGCGACCGCGAGATCGGCCGCCGCGGCCACGGACGCCGCGTCGGTGACGTCCATGGCGGCGCCCACCGCGCGTACCCCGTGGCGCTCGGCGAGCTGCTTGGCGGCGGTCACGGCGAGCTCTTCGTCGATGTCGCCGATCAGCAGGTCGGCGCCCGCCTCGGCCAGGCGCAGCGCGATCGCCCTGCCCAGCCCGCGACCGCCGCCGGTCACGACCGCGCGCCGCCCTCGCAGGGAGACGAGCTCGGCCAGGGACTTGGCCGACACATCGGCAATGGACATGAATGAACTCCTTCAGTTGATGGGACGTCGTTGGGAGAAACTCCCCGGGCCGGTGTGGAACGTGCTGCCGTCCGGGAAGCGGATCCGCGCCTCGGAGCCCCCGGGCACGTCGACCGCGATGGTCAGGTGGCCGTCCTCGACGCGCCAGTCGACGGCGATCCGGCCCCGCGGGCCGTCGAAAGCGCCCGTGGCCCAGGTGATCGCCTCGTCGAGCACCGGCGCGACCACGAAGGACTCCCAGCCGGCCGAGCCCGGCGCCTGCCGCAGGCCGAGGGTGTGGGTGTGCAGGAAGCGGATGACCGCCCCCTTGCTGTAGTGGTTGAGCGACGCCGTGGCCGTGCCGTCCTCGGACACCCCGTCCCAGTCCTCCCAGACGGTCGTCGCGCCCCGGTCGAGCATGCCCAGCCACGAGGGGGACGAGCGCCGGTACAGCACCCGGTAGGCCACGTCGGGGTGGCCGCAGTCGGCCAGGACGGGCAGCAGGTCCGCCGTCGAGAGGAAGCCTGTGCCGAGGTGGCCGCCGGCCGCGTCGATCAGGCCGACGAGGTGCCGGGCCGCCTGCTCGCGCAGGTCCTCAGGTACGAGCTCGAACGCCAGGGCGCGCACGTAGCTCGCCTGCGTGCCGGCCTTGGTCCGGCCCTCGGCGTCCAGGAACTCCGTCTGCCAGGCCCGGCGGACCCGCTCCGCCGTCTCGCGGTAGCGGGCCGCCTCGCCGGCGTGCCCCAGCACCTGCGCCACGTCGGCGAGGGTACGGACGGAGCGGAACAGGTACGCGGTGCCCACCTCGCCCTTGTCCGCCAGGTACCACGCCATGGGATCGCTCATCACGGGATCGACGAGGGACCCGTCCGCCGCGCGTTTCTTCGGCTCCAGCCATTCCCCCCAGTGGAAGGAGCCGTCCCAGACGAACTCCTCGTGCGCGAGCGGCTCGGCCGAGCGTTCGACGCGGGAGGGATGCCGGGCGTCGCGCGCGGTCGCCAGCGCCCACTCGACCCACCGGCGCATCGCCGGCCAGTTCTCGGCGAGGGCGGCCGTGTCCCCGTAGGTCGTGTAGAGCACCCATGGGACCAGGACGATCGCGTCGCCCCATCCCGCCGAGCCGGTGATCCCGTTCGTCATGGGCTCGTCGTGGACCTTGAGCCGGTTGGCGTCGGGGGAGGAGTTCACCACGCGGCCGTCGTCGAGCTGGTCGTCGCGGACGGAGCGCAGCCACTTGCGGCTGAAGCCGTCGACGTCGTACAGGCGCGCCGCGGTCGGCGCGAAGATCTGGTAGTCGCCCGTCCAGCCCAGGCGCTCGCGCGTAGGGCAGTCCGTCGGGAGGTCCACGGCGTTGCCGCGGAAGCTCCAGCGCGCCACCTCGTGCAGCCGGTTGAGGTCGTCGTCGCTGCAGGCGAACGTCGCCGTCGGGCGCAGATCGGTGTGCACGACCCGCATGACGATGCTCGCCGGGTCCACGGCGCGGGAGACGCGCGCGTACCGGAAGCCGTGCACGGTGTGCCGGGGCTCGAACACCTCGCCGGGCCGTCCTGCGGAGACGACCTCGTCGCGCTGCACGAACGGGATCGCCGCCTCGCCCGGCCGCCGGCTGTCCAGATGCGTCGTCGTCAGGTCCCCGGTCGGGTCCAGGTGCTCGCCGTAGTCGATCACGGTACGGGTGCCGGCCGGGCCCAGGTCGGTGAGCGCGATCCAGCCGGAGGCGTTCTGGCCGAAGTCCACGATCCACGCGCCGTCGCCGTGCCGGGTCACCGAACGCGGGGCGATCCGCTCCACCCGGCGCACCGGCGGGGCCGGTGACCAGCTGATCGGCGGCGCGGTGACCGCGTCCACCAGGACGGGCCGGGCGGCGCCGGGCGGGGCCGTGAAGTCGGTCGTCTGGCCGTTCATCAGGTCGGCCGCGACGACGGCGCCGCGGCGCGAGGTCCAGTCCGCGTCCGTGACGGCGACCGCCTCGGTGCCGTCGGCGTAGCGGACGTGGAGCTGGAGCCGCGCCGCGGTGGTCGTGCCCCACGAGTCGCGCTTGCGCCAGGTGCCGGCGCTGCCCCGGTACCAGCCGTCCGACAGCAGGATCTCCAGGTCGTTGCCGCCGCCGCGCAGCAGCGCCGTGACGTCCGCGGCCTGGGCGTACAGCGTGTCCCCGTACGAGGTGGAGCCCGGCGACAGCTCCGCCGTCCCCACCCGCGTGCCGTTGACGAACGCCTCGTAGACGCCGAGCGCGGTGGCGTAGAGCCGGGCCTGGGCGATGTCGCCGCGCAGGTCCACGCTGCCGGCCAGGACGTAGGCCGGACGGGAGCCGTCGCCGTCCTCCTGCGGGGAGATCCAGCGCGCCGACCAGTCCCGGTCCAGCAGGCCCGACTCGAACGCGTGCCAGGGCGACCAGCCCGAGGACCGCCCGCCGCGACGCGTTCGGACCCGCCAGGCCACGGACTGCCGGCTGCGCAGCGGCGGCAGCGGCCACTCGACGAACAGGTGCCGGGCGGAGACGACGTTCTCGATGCTCCGCTCGACGCCGTCGACCCGGAGCTGGAGGTCGTAGCCGTCCTGCCCGCTCCACGTCAGCGGCGGCTTCCAGGACAGCGCCGGCCGCTCCTCGGCGACCGGGAACCGATCACCGCCACTGGCGATCCGCAGGTCGTACGGCGCGTGCTCGCTCGTCCTCATCGCACCGACCGCACCCGCGTGAACACCAGCGACCCGCCGACGAGCGCCAGCACCGCGCCGGTGAGGTAGAGCAGCGTGTAGTTCTTGTCGCCGCCGCTCGCGCCGATGCCGATGACGAACGGGGCGATGAGCGGCGCGATCGCGCTCGGGAGCTTGTGGGCGAACGACACCACGGCCATGTACCGCCCGGCCTCCTCCCGGCTCGGCAGCACCGCGAGCACGATCGCCTGGTCGACCGCGCTGAAGAACGCGATCGCGAGCTGCATCAGCACGGACCCGATCATCAGCACCGGGAAGGAGTACGCGAAGGCCTCCACCAGCGCGCCCGCCACGAAGAACAGCGCGCCGACGAGGGCGAACAGTTTGCGCCGCCGCAGCTTGTCCGACAGGAAGCCGCCGCCGATCGCGCCGAGGGCCGCCGCGGCGACGCCGAGGATCCCGATGAGGGCCGCCGCCCCGGCGACCTCCCGCACCGGCAGGTCCAGGCGCTGGGCGTAGAAGAACGTGGTGAACGTCGTGTTGCAGTACAGCCCCATGAAGAACATCAGGCGCCCCAGCCAGTTCCAGCCGAAGTCCGGGTACTTGCGGGGGTTGAACACGTAGCTGGACGCCAGCGTCCGCACCGACACCGGCGTGGTGTGCACGGCGCCGCGCGTGTCGTCCTCCTTGCCCACGACGAGGAAGACCCCGAGCAGCACCGCGCCGACGACGCCGGGCAGGACGAAGACGAGGAACGTGTTGCCCGTCACGGCGGTGGTGATCCCGATGCCGACGATGGGGGCGATCTGGCCGGTCAGCCCGGTGAGGCCGCCGATCTTGCCGCGCTGGGCCTCGGGGATGCGGTCGGCCTGCACGTTGAGGATCGCCTGGGAGGCGGTCGCCCAGCCCAGCATCGCGAGGATCCAGCCGGCTCCCACGAGCAGCAGGCTCGGCGCGACCGCGATGCCGACCAGCGCCGCCAGGCCCAGGACCAGGCCGGCGAGCAGGAAGGGGCGGCGGCGGCCGAGGCGGCTGCGGGTGCGGTCGCTCCAGACGCCGAGCAGGGGACTGAGCACGAGGTAGATGGTCTGGGCGGTGCCTGTGACGTACCCGAGCACCTCCTCGTGCCCGGGGGCGAGCTCGTCGATCCGCACCGCCAGCGAGAACGACAGCGGGACCACGAAGGCCATGGAGATGCCGAAGTTGGCGGCCATCATCCAGAAGATGTAGCTCGCACTCGCCCTCGGCAGATCGTCGGGGGTCCGGGTTTCGAGCGGTCCGAGAGAGGGGGAAGTGGCCATGAACACCGTTCCCAAGCAGTAAGGGCCGAAAAGTGCAGCTCATTACTTAAGCGCATCAGTAACCTACCGTTGACCGCCGCACGGCTCGCAAGACGTCTCCCCGTAACAAGTACGCAACGGAGGCGCCCGTCACACAGGCGGCCGGAATCTCCTACGATGCCGACATGAGACGCCCAGCGAAGCGGGTCACCAGCGCCGATGTCGCCCGAGCAGCCGGCGTCTCCGCCGCGACCGTGAGCTACGTGCTCAACGACACCCCGGGGCAGTCGATCCCGGAGGAGACCAGGCGCCGCGTCCTGGACGCGGTCAAGCAGCTCGACTACCGCCCGCGCGGCTCGGCCCGCTCCCTGGCCGCGGGACGCAGCGACGTCGTCCTGCTGTCCATCCCGCACCTGTCGATCGGCCCCGGCATCAACCGCTTCGTCGAGCAGTTCGCCGCCTCCCTGGCCCAATCCGGCCTGACCCTGGTCACCCACCTGGCCGGAGCGCCGGGACGGCCGCTGCCCGACGTCTGCGCCGCGATCGACGCCTCGGTGGTCGCCAGCCTCGACCCGCTCGACGACGAGACCGCGCAGGCCCTGCGCCGGGCGGGCGCGGACCTCGTCTTCACCACCGAGGTCGAGGCCCACCCCACCATGCGGCTCATGGGCCGCCTCCAGGCCGAGCACCTCATCGACCTGGGCCATCGCCGCCTCGGCTACGCCATGCCCGAGCACCCGCTGCTCCGCAGGATCGCCGACGACCGGCTGGCCGGGGTGGCCGAGGCCTGCGCGCACGCCGGCATCGACCCGCCGGCCGCGCTCGACACCAAGCTGGACAGCGCCGCGATGGCCCGCGCCGCCAGGCGCTGGCGGCGAGAGTCCGTGACCGCCGTGTGCGCCTACAACGACGAGGTCGCGATCGCCCTCCTCATGGGCATGCGCCGCGCCGGGCTCACCGCCCCCGGCGATCTGGCGGTCATCGGCGCCGACGACATCCCCCTCGCCCAGGCCGCCGACCCGCCGCTCAGCACGATCGCCTTCGACCTGGAGAAGGTGGGCCGCTCCCTGGCGGACGCGGTCGTGGCCAACCTGTCGGGCCGCAAGCCCCGCCTGGCGCCGGCCTCGTTGTCCCCGCACGTCATTCACCGCGCCTCCACCTGAAACCTCCGGGAGCGCCGCGCTCGGGCCGATCTTCGCTTACTGTGCATTTCGGGGGAAACGCTGCGGGAGAATGGCCGGGCCGGCGCGCACGGAAGCGCGGCGTACCGGGGGAAAACGGAGGATGACGTCGGGAATGAGCACGCAGACGCACGAGCATCTCGGCCCGTACCGGGTGCTCGGGAAGATCGGCGAGGGCGGCATGGGGGTGGCCCACCTCGGTCTGGACGGCGCGGGCCGCGAGGTCGCGATCAAGGTGCTGCACCCGCACGTGGCCGCCGATCTCAAGTCGCGCGACCGGCTGCTCCGCGAGGTGGAGACGATGCGGCGGGTACGCAGCCGCTACGTGGCCGAGGTGATCGACGCCGAGCTGGCGGGCAACCGGCCCTACGTGGTGACCCGCTTCGCCGCGGGCCGCACGCTGGAGGACACCGTGCTCACCGACGGCCCGCTGGAGGCACGCGAGGTCGTCAAGCTCGCGCAGGGGCTGTGCCAGGCGCTGGTGGACATCCACGCGGCCGACGTGATCCATCGCGACCTCAAGCCGTCCAACGTCATGCTGGTCGACGGCGAGCCGCTGGTCATCGACTTCGGCATCGCGCATCTGGTGGACGCGGCCCGGCTGACGCAGACCGGGATGTTCGTCGGCACGCCGGGCTACCTGGCGCCGGAGATCATCCGTGACTCGCAGATCACCCAGGCGGCCGACGTGCACGCGCTGGCCTCGACGGTGTTCTTCGCGGCCACGGGGCTGCCGCCGTTCGGGACGGGGACGTTCGAGGCGATCTGCTTCAACACCATGGAAGGGCGGGCGCAGATCGACAAGGCGCCGGCGTGGCTGCGGGGCTGGCTGAGCCGGGCGCTGCAGGTCGATCCGGCGGCGCGGCCCGGCGCGGGGGAGTTGCTGCGGCTGGCCAGGGCCCTCGATCCGGCGGGCCGCCCGGACAGGACCAAGCGGATCGCGAGCGGCACGCTGACCATGGACATCGTCGCCGACCTGCTCCCGCCGGTCGAGTACGCGCCGAGCCGCCAGGAGGAGCGGCCGCCGCCCTACGTGCCCGCCCCGGCGCCGACCGTCCACGCCGACCAGCCGCGGGAGCCCCGCCCGGCCCCGCCTCCCGCGGAGCCCTTCGAGCTCAAGCGGTTCCTGGCCGGCAGCGGGTTCGTCGGGGTGCTGGTGCTCGTGACGCTGGTGGCGGCGACCGTCGTCATGCCGGTCGCCGTGGGCCTGGTGGCGGCGGCCCTCTCGCTGGCGTTACGCGCCGGCGATCACTTCCTCGCTGAGACCCGGCCGCCGTTCGCCAGGGCCGCGCTCGTCGCGGTGGGCCACCTGTTCCTGTCGCTGGCGTTCGGCACCGTCGTCGCGAGCCTCCTGCACCTGTCCGGCCGGTTGAGCGCCAGCCACGCGGAGTCCCTGGCCGCCGGCGCGTTCACGCTGGGGCTGTTCGTGCTGCCCG
>NZ_JBSFTC010000352.1:0-10630 GCF_053590415.1 Nonomuraea sp. NPDC003201 | reverse complement strand
GCCGCGGTTGGCGGCGGCCGATGCGGCCTGGTCAGTGGCGCTGCAGCGCGCGGAAGTCGTCGAGCCAGTAGCCGCGCCCCGACAGGGCGCCGCGGGGCTGCACGGTGTAGGGGGCGTACACGCTGTTGAGCAGCCACGGGGCCTTGCCGGGGCCGAAGTTCTCGACCATCAGGTCGTCCTGCTTGAAGGCGTACGTGGCGACCGCCAGCCGCCCGGTGCCCCGGTACAGCTTCATCTGGTCGCGCAGGAAGCCCGCCTGGCTGGTGAACCACGGGCTGCCGGCCAGGAAGTCGTCCCACTTCCGCTCGCTGAACGGCTTGTCGATGGCGGCCTTGATGACCTGCCATACCAGCGTGCCGGAGGGGAAGCCGTACTTCTGGGCGAACGTGGCCGCGACCGGGTCCTTCAGGTGCTGCTGCCAGTACCAGACGAGAGAGAACTCGGTGACCAGGAACGTCTGGTCGGGGCGCATCCTCGGCAGGATGTAGTCCAGGAACGGCTGCGCGTTCGCCGGCGCGGGGATGTGCGGGTGGATGTCCACGCCCTCGATCTCCGGCGTCTGGCGTACGAAGGTCATCCAGCGCTCGGCCGCCGGCGTGCGGCGGTCCGGCAGGTCGAGCCGGTTCAGCGCGCCCATGTAGAGCGCGGTGCCGCAGTCGGCGCCGCACCGCTCACGCCGGTAGTCGATCACGTGCCGGGCGACGGTCTCGTAGAACTCGTTGAGCCGCTGGTCACGCTCGGCGGGCAGGCTCTCGATGAAGGGCTCGTTGCCGATCGTGAGGATGTCCACCTTGCCCATCACCGTGGGCAGCACCTTGTTCAGCCGGGCCAGCTCCGCGGCCATCCTGGGGCTGCCCGGCGCGGGGAAGGACGCCGCGTCGTAGGGGAACTTCAGGCTGAGGACGGTGTCGTAGCCGCGCGCCGCCGCCTTGGTGATGGTGCTGATCGCGAAGTGCTCGGCGGGGTCGCCCTTGTCGGCGGCGGGCATCGGGAAGAACCCGCGGACCCACCGGGCGCGGGCCTCACGAAGCTCCCGGAAGTCGAGGGCGTCGAGGTTCTGGTTGAAGTTGGCGCCCAGAGCGCCGTACGCGCGGGCGAGCGGCTTGTGGTCGGGCACGGATTCGGCTCCTTCCGCCGCGGCGGCGTGGGTGACGGGCGAGACGGCGAGAACCGCGGTTAAGGCGATGATCGACAGCCGGCGCAGCATGTGACCTGCTTTCTCGGAAGGGAAGGCCGACGCGTGGTTCGACTCGGCACATTCATGTTTGCGCTAACCTGAGCGGCCTGTCAACGGCCCGGGCGATGCGGTGAGGTCAGCGGCGCGGCGGCGCGGTGGAGGCCCGCACCACCAGCTCCGGCCGGACGAACCTGCTGGCGGGAGCGGACGCCTCGGCCCGCTGCGGGGCCTCGATCTGCATGATCAGGTGCTCGAGGCAGCGGCGGCCCACCGTGGCGAGGTCCTGGCGGACGGTCGTCAGCGGCGGGATGAGGAACGGCGCGAAGTCGAGGTCGTCGAAGCCGACGACGCTCAGGTCGTCCGGCACCTTGCGGCCCAGCTCGGCCGCCGCTTGCAGGACGCCCACGGCCATCTGGTCGTTGGCGGCGAAGACGGCGGTCACGTCGTCGTCGGCCAGCAGGCGGCGGGCGGCGTCGTACCCCGACTGCGGGGACCAGTCGCCGACGACGGGCGGCGGGACGGCGCGGCCCGACCGCTTCAGCAGCCGCTGCCACGCGGCCCGGCGCCGCTGCGCCGGGTTCGAGCCGGTCGGCCCGGCCACGTGGTGGACGGTGGCGTGGCCGAGATCGAGCAGGTGATCCACGGCGGCGCGGACGCCGGCGGCCTCGTCCATGCCGAAGGTGGGGTGCCGGTGCGCCGCCCTGCTGTCGGCGATCACCACCGGCACCTCCTCGGGAAGCTGCAGGTGCGGGGTGTCGAGCACCCGGGCCTCTATCACGATCACGCCGTCCACCGCGCGGTCGGTGAGGCCGCGGACGGCGGCGCGGATGTCCTTCTCGGTCGGGCCGTTGACCATCGCGACGCTCACCGAGTAGCCGCGGGCCTGGGCGCCGGTCACGACGGCCTCGAGGATGCGGACGTTGAGCACGGCGCTGAGGTTGAACATGACGACGCCGATCGTGCCGAACCGGCCGGTGGCCAGCGCCCGCGCGGCGATGTTGGCGCGGTAGCCGAGCTGTCTCATGGCCGCCTCGACCTTGAGCCGCGTGGCGGCGGTCACCCGGTCGTTGCCGTTGACGACCCGCGACACGGTCTGTCCTGACACACCGGCGATCTTGGCGACGTCCGCCATCGACGGGCCGCCGGACGCCCCCGTTCCTGGTTGCCGAGCCACGCGGGGTGCTCTCCCTTCCTCGTAGCAGCGCTGAACAAGGTCAGGCCAGGCCCTGGTGATGGGTTCCTTCGAAGTCGCTCAAGGACGTGTCGTAGTCCTTGCCGCCGACAGCGTACATCGACGTCATCCAGTGGTGGAAATTGTCGCCGGAGGCCCGAAGCCGCTGGTAGAGACGGCCGATCAGCGCCGACTGGACCTCGCCGAGCGCCGGGTCGCCGTAGCGGTTGGTCAGCTCTGACGGATCTTCTTCCAGGTCGTAGAGCTCGTTGACGCTCTCCGGGTTGACCACCAGCTTGAACCGGCGCGTGCGCAGCATGCGCTGCGGATAGGGGAAGTGGTGACCGTGGAACTCCGCGGTGATGTCCTCGCGCCAGCCGGCGGGCTCCTCCCCCAGCGCGAACGGCACCAGGCTGCGGCCGTCGGCGCCCGGCTCGGGGCCGGCCCCCGCCAGGTCGAGTACCGTCGCGGTGAAGTCGACCAGGCTGACGAAGGCCCCGGTCGACGCGCCGCCCGGCGAGCCGGGGACCCGCAGCAGACCGGGGATGCGGTAGATGTCGTCGTACATGGCCGGGCCCTTGTCGTGCAGGCGGTGGGCGCCGGTGAACTCGCCGTGGTCGGCGGTGAAGGCCACCGCCGTGCTGCCGGTCAGGCCGAGCCGCTCCAGGGCCCCGGCCAGGCGGCCGATCTGCTCGTCGATGAGCGTCACATATCCCCAGTACGCGGCCACGAGCCGGCGCGCGGTCTCCTCGCCGAGCGTGTCGTACGTCCAGTGCTCGCTGTAGCGCCGCTGGACGGGCGGCTTGTTCTCGAACGTCTCCTTGATCGACTCGGGCAGCTCGACCAGGTCGGGCGAGTACATCTCCAGGTACTCGCGCGGCAGCAGGTAGGGAAGGTGCGGCCCGTAGAAGTGCACGGCCATGTAGAAGGGGCGGCCGTCGCGGTGGAAGTCCTCGGCGTAGCGTTCGAGCCGGTCGATCGTGCGCTCGGCGAGGAAGCGCTCGAACGTGGCCTCCCCCGGCTGGTGCAGGACGCCCGCGAGCAGGTTGCCGGGCTCTCCGTTGGGGAAGACCCCGCGCACCTCCTCGCTGATCTCGGGTCCCGGCAGGCCGTGGCGCTCCAGCCAGGCCAGGTAGTCGGGGTGCCCCACCGGGTTGTGCCAGCCCGGGTAGTGGGCGCCGTCGAAGCCGAACTCACCGGGGCCGCGCCGCCGCCCGACGTGCCACTTGCCCTCGATGCCGACGTTGTAGCCGTGCTCGCGCAGGCGGCGGGAGAAGGGCGTGAACTCGTCCGGCAGCTCCTCCGAGTACCCCACGTTGCGCTCGTAGTTGGCCAGCAGCCGGTGCCGGAACGGCAGCACGCCGGTCAGCAGGCTGGCCCTGGCGGGGGTGCAGATGGCCGAGGGGGTGAAGCAGGCGTCGAAGCGGGTGCCCGAGGCGGCGAGGGCGTCCAGGTGCGGTGTGGACACGTGCGGGTTGCCGTAGCAGCCGAGGGTGTCGACGCGGTGCTGGTCGGTCATCAGGAAGAGCACGTTCGTGGGTTGGCTCATCGGGCCTCCATGCTTGTTTCCGCAAACATCGGATTCACCGTCAGCAGCGGGCATCATGGCGCCTGAGCTGCAGCTCAAAGAAACCTCACCGTCATGACCTTGACGCTGATAGGTGGCGGTCATAGGTTAGCGCAAACATGGAACCGCTTCACGGGGGGTCCCTGAAGGTTCAGGGCTGGGCGGGATCGTGACCGACTCGACGACGAAGAGGAGTCGCCATGGGGTCGCATCGCCGAATCCTTGGAACCCTGCCCGATGTGTCAGGCGCCGGGCGCCGTGACGTCAGCCGCCGCCAGTTCCTCGGCGGCACGAGCGCCGCCGTCCTGGCGGCGGCGCTGACCGCGTGCACCGGCGGCGGGCAGATGAGCCGCCGGAGCCAGGCCGCCGGTAACGCGCTGCAGTGGTGGGACCAGTTCAGGCCGCTGACCAAGATGCTGGAGAGCGACCTCTTCAGCCCCTACGAGCAGGGCCACGCGGGCGTCTCGATCGAACGGCGCCAGATGGACGCGCCCGACCTCGGCCAGGCGCTGCAGGTGGCGCGGCGCAGCAACCAGATGCCGGACGTGCACTCGCTGGCGGGGCTGGGCGCCGTCTCCCCGGCCGCCCTGGTCAGCGAGGGCTGGTTCCAGCCGGTCGGCAAGCTCGCCGACTTCGCCGGCAGCCCGGTCGCCGGCCAGCTCTACGACGGCATCCACCGCTTCAACGGCGAGATCTACTCCTTCGCGCCGTTCTCCGGCCGGAATCACGAGGCGGTGCCGTGGTTCAACACGGCGCTGCTCAAGGAGGCCAAGGTGGACCCCGAGGACGAGCCGGCCACCTGGGACGACCTGCGCGACGTCGCCCGCCGCGTGACCAAGGGGAACGCCGCCGGCGCGTACGGGATGGTGATCCCGCTCAAGGACCCCGCGTACCTGGCGGCGCTGGTCCACCGGCTCGCGATGACCGCGGGCGCCCCCGGGCCCGGCGCCATCGACTGGAAGACCGGCGAGTACGTCCACGACTCCCAGCCGTACATCGACGCCGTCGAGTTCCTCGTCTCGCTGCAGAAGGACAAGGTCGTCCATCCGGCGTCCGCGTCGATGGGCCCCCGCGACGCCCGCGCCCGCTGGGCCGCCGGGCAGGCGGCCATCTACCCGTGGGGCGCGTGGTTCGTCGGCGGCCTGCGCGTGGACGAGCCCGAGGCGGTCGAGCGCGGGGTCGGCGTGTGGCACATCCCGTGCCCCGAGACCACCAGGAACTTCGTCTACAGCCCTCCGGCGCCCGGCACGTTCTGGGTGTCGAAACAGTCGAAGAAGGCCCAGACCGCGGCCGAGGTGCTGCTGCGGATGACCACCAAGGAGTTCCAGCTCAAGCTGGCCGCCGCCATGGACCAGCCGCCCGCGCTGGCCGAGGTGGTGGCGGAGGCGGAGGTGCACCCCGCCTACCGGCAGTGCGTCGCCAACTTCCAGGACGACGTGCGCATCGGACCGGTGCCCGAGGTCGGCACGCCGGGCGTGTGGCAGGTGCTCGCCGAGATGCGCGACATCCATCCCGACCTCGGCGACATCGTCCAGTCGGTGCTGACCGGCTCCAGCTCCGACGTGGGCGGCCAGCTCCGGCGCTACAAGGACCAGCTCAGCACCGAGCGCGAGCGTGCCATCAAGGCGGTCAAGGAGGAGAAGGGGGTCGAGGTCGGCCTCGACGCCTGGGTCTTCGCCAACTGGGACCGCAAGAAGGACTACGAGCAGCAGGACTACGCCGGCCGCTGAGGGGCGGCCGGACGGGAGCACCATGACGACAACCCACGGGCAGACCTCCGCACACCCCCGGCCCGGACGGCTGAGGCGCCTGCGCAAGGACTGGTGGATCTACCTCTTCCTCCTGCCGACCCTCGTCGGGTACGGCGCGTACACCATCTATCCCCTGCTGGCGTCGTGGTGGTTCGCGTTCCTCGACTGGCCGGGCTTCGCCGACGCCGGGACGTTCATCGGCGTCGAGAACTTCGCGCGGCTGATCGAGGACGAGCTGTTCTGGAACGCGTTCTGGAACTCGATCGTGTTCCTCGTGATCGCCGTGCCGCTGCGGGTCGGGCTGGCGCTCGCGCTGGCGATCGTGCTCAACCGGAAGAAGACGCCGTTCAAGGGCTTCTTCCGCACGCTGTTCTTCCTGCCGGTCGTCACCACGGGCGCCATCGTCGGCATCGTGTTCACGCTGCTGCTGGACGCCGGCGGCCCGGTGAGCATGTCGCTGGTCTGGGCCGGCCTGATCGAGTCGCCGGCGAACTTCGCCGCCGACGCCGGCACCTCGCTCTTCGCCGGAATCGCCGTCTGGGTGTGGAAGTGGCTGGGCATCACCCTCATCTACTGGCTGGCCGCGCTGCAGACGATCCCGCAGGGCGTCCACGAGGCCGCGATGATCGACGGCGCAGGCCCCTGGGCGGAGTTCCGGCGCGTCACGTTACCGCTGCTGGTGCCGTTTCTGGTGATCATCACGTTGATCGACACCGTGGCGGCGTTGAACGTCTTCGACCTGATGCAGACCCTCACCGGCGGGGGCCCGTCCTTCTCTTCCGAGGTGATCGAGATCTTCATCTTCCGCACGGCCTTCCAGGCCACCGTCCCCCAGCTCGGCTACGCCTCGGCCGCGGCGGTGCTGTTCGGGCTGCTCACCATGGTCCTCGCGATCGCCCAGGCGCTGGGCATGCGCTGGGCCAGGGGCCGGATGGGCTCGGCATGACCGCGCCCGCGGACACCCGGCCGGCCCGCCGCCCGCTTGTCGGACGGGCGGCCCCGCGCCGCCGCCCGAGCACCGGGCAGGTGGTGACCGCCGTCCTGCTGCTCGTGCTCGGCGGCCTGTGGGTCTACCCGTTCGTCTGGCTGGTCTCGGCGTCGCTGAAGACCTCACCCGAGATCTTCGGCACGGGGCTCGGTCTGCTGCCCGAGGAGCCGGTCTGGGAGAACTACGCCCGCGCCTGGAGCGAGGTCGGCTTCGCCAGGTACCTGGTCAACACCCTCGTCATCACCGCCGGCACGGTGGTGCTCGTCGTCGTGCGCAGCGCCCTGGCGGGCTACGTGCTGGGCCGCTACGACTTCGCCGGCAAGAAGTTCGTCATCGGTCTGTTCCTGGTCACGTTCTTCCTGCCCGAGGGGTACACGATCATCCCGGTCACCCAGCTCACCGACCAGCTCGGGCTGCTCAACACCCACGCCGGCGTGATACTCGGCCTGGGCGCGGGCGGGCAGATCGCCTCGACCCTCCTCTACGCCGGGTTCTTCAGGAAACTGCCGAAGGAGCTGGAGGAGTGCGCCCGCCTGGACGGCGCGGGCCACTTCACCGTCTTCTTCCGCGTGATGCTCCCGCTGGCCTGGCCGATCACCGCCACGGTGGTCATCCTCACGTACCTGTTCGCCTGGAACGTCTACCTGCTTCCGCTGGTGTTCACGCTCAGCGACTCCGACCTGCGGACGCTGGCCGTGGGCATGACGGTCTTCGTGGGTGAGCGGGAAACGGACTGGTCGGGGATGGCCGCGGCCGCCGTGATCTCGCTGATCCCGGTGATCGCCGTCTTCGTCGTCCTCCAGCGGAAGTTCGTCGACAGCATCGCGGGAGCGGTGAAGCAGTGACAGGAACGGGGTTCTCAACATATGTCTGCCCATAGCCGTGAGGCACTCGTGACGATCGACACCCGCCGCCCGGCGGGCCGGATCGACGACGACGTCTACGGACATTTCCTGGAATCGGCGTTCTTCGGCAACATCGAGGGCGGCGTGTTCGACGAGGGCTCACCGTTGTCCGTCGCCGAGCCCGGCCTGCTCAACGGCGTCCGCACCGACGTGCTCGACCTGGTCCGCGAGCTGGGCCCGGGGCCGATCCGCTGGCCGGGCGGCAACTTCACCTCGGCCTACCACTGGGAGGACGGCATCGGCCCGCGCGAGACGCGGCCGAGCCGGCTGGAGCCGGCCTGGGGCGGGCAGGAGTCCAACCGCTTCGGCACCGACGAGTTCCTGGCCTGGTGCGAGGCGGCGGGTGCGGAGCCGTACCTGGTGCACTCCTGCCGGAGCGTGGACGAAGCGGTGCGCTGGGTCGAGTACACCAACTCCGCCCGCGCGACCACGCTCACCGGCCGCCGCGCCGCGAACGGGCGGGCCGAGCCGTGGAAGGTGCGCTACTGGGGCGTGGGCAACGAGGTCTACGGCCCGTGGCAGATGGGCCACCGCACGGCCGAGGAGTACGCCGCCGCCGCCCGCGAGCACGCCCGGTTCATGCGCCTGGTCGACCCCGAGATCCGCCTGATCGGTGTCGGCATCCCCTGGCAGCAGGACCAGTGGACGCGCCCGGTGCTGGCCCGCGCGGGCAAGCTGCTGGACTACCTGTCCCTGCACCTGTACGGCGCCGGCACCCACCTGTGGACCGGCGACGACTACGACGCCGTCGTGGCCCAGGCCCTGTACTTCGAGCGGGAGATCCACGCCTACTCGCAGTTCGTCACCGAGCTCGCCGCCGAGGTGGGCCTGGAGCGCCCGCCCGCGCTCGCGCTCGACGAGTGGACCATGCGCCACCTCGAACCCGAGGACTGGCCGCAGCCCCTGCCCGGTGACGACGGCGGCGTCGCCGAGCGCGAGCTGCCCGAGGCGGGCGACGGGCCAGGACGCCGGGTGCGGGTGAACCGGTGGAGCCCCCGCACGGTCGCCGACCTGGTCTTCTGCGCGGGAGTGTTCCACGCCGTCCACCGCTCCGCCGCTCTGCCCGCGCCCGTGTCCATGGCCAACCCGGTCAACCTGGTCAACGCCAACGGCCTGGTGGTCGCCCGCCCCGGTGGCGCGCTGCGCTCGGCGATCTACCACGTCTGGCACCTCTACCGGCACCACACCGGCAGGACCGTGCTGCCGTCCGAGGTGGACGGCCCGGCCAGGACGACCGCGGTCCGGCTCGGCGACAACTGGGGCCCGGACGGCCGGCTGCTCACCGCGCCCATGACCGTCCCGTACATCGACGTGTCGGCCACCCGCGCCGACGACGGCTCGGTGCGGGTGGCCGTCGTCAACCGGCACCGCGACGAGACCATCCGCGTGCGGCTCGTCCTCGACGGCAGCTCCGGCGCCACCCCCGCCCGCGCGCGGGTGCGCACCGTCGGCGGCGACGTCCCCGGCCTCGGCGCGGTCAACACGCTCGGCGCGCAGGACACGATCGCCGTGCGGGACCTGGGTGAGGTCGAGGCGAGCGGCGGGGCGTGGGAGATCGCGCCGCACTCGGTGACCGTGCTGACCCTTCTCGAGGAGCCTTCGTGACCCAGGATGCCGACTCCCCCCGTCCTCTCCTCGTCCGCCCGCACTGGCAGGACCTGTGCGGCGAGTGGGGCTACGCGACCGACGACCGCGACCGCGGCCTGGCCGAGGGCCGGCACCGCGACGCCGGGGCCTTCACCCGCGCGATCACCGTGCCGTACCCGCCCGAGAGCGAGCTGTCCGGCGTCCACGAGCCCGAGCCGCACCCGGTCGTGTGGTACCGCCGCACGCTGCGCCTGGAGCGCGAGCCGGGGCCGGACGAGCGGCTCCTGCTGCACTTCGGCGCGGTGGACTACCGGGCGCGGGTGTGGTTCAACGGCGAGTACGCCGGCGAGCACGAGGGCGGTCACACCCCCTTCACCTTCGACGTCACCGAGGCCGTCGTCCCCGGCGGGGAGCAGGTCGTGGTGGTCCGCGCGCAGGACGAGTGCGACGACGCGACCCAGCCGCGCGGCAAGCAGGACTGGCGCGCGGAGCCGCACGACATCTGGTACCACCGCACCACCGGCATCTGGCAGCCGGTCTGGGCCGAGGTCGTGCCCGCGCTGCACCTCCGGCGGCTGCACTGGACCCCGGACGTGCCCGGCGCCGCGGTGGCCGTCGAGGTCGAGCTCTCCCAGCGGCCGGACCCCGCCGTGGACGTCCACGTGGTCCTCACCCTCGGGGACGAGGTCCTGGCGGAGCAGACGTGCCGCGCCGACCGGCGGGACGGCCGGTGGGTGATCGCCGTCCCGGCCGCCCGGCACCAGATGGAGCTCAGCGGGCTCCTGTGGACGCCGGAGCGGCCGACCCTGCTGGACGCCCGCGTCGAGCTGCGCCGCGACGGCGTCCTGATCGACGCGGTGACCTCGTACGTCGGCCTGCGCAGCGTCGGTGTCAGAGACGGCAGGTTCCTGCTCAACGGCCGGCCCCGGTTCCTGCGCCTGGTCCTCGCCCAGAACTACTGGCCCGGCTCCCACCTGGCCGCCCCCGCTCCCGGCGCGCTGCGCCGGGAGGCCGAACTGGCCAAGGAACTCGGGTTCGACGGCGTGCGGGTGCACCAGAAGGTCGAGGATCCGCGGTTCCTGGCCTGGTGCGACCGGCTCGGCCTGCTGGTGTGGAGCGAGATGCCCAGCGCGTACGAGTACTCGCCCCGCGCCGTCGAGCGGCTGACCCGCGAATGGCTGGAGGTCGTCGCCCGCGACCGCAGCCATCCGTGCGTGGTGACGTGGGTGCCGTTCAACGAGAGCTGGGGTGTCTGGCACGCGGCGGACGTGCCCGAGCAGCGGCACGCCACCGCCGCGCTCTACCACCTCACCAAGGCGCTCGACGGCACCCGGCCGGTGATCTCCAATGACGGGTGGGAGCACACGGAGAGCGACATCTGGGGTCTGCACGACTACGCGCCCACCGGCGAGTCGATCCGTGAGCGCTACGCCGGGCCCGAGGCGCTCGCGCGCATCCTCGGCGACCGCCCGCCCGCGCGGCGC
>NZ_JBSFTC010000351.1:0-10652 GCF_053590415.1 Nonomuraea sp. NPDC003201 | reverse complement strand
CGCGCGTCGCGGGCGGCCGGGGTCCTGTCGCCGCTCGCGACGGTCAAAGCCGCGCCGTCGGCCTCCGACGTCGGCGCGTCGCCGTCCGATGAGGTCGCCCTGTCAGTGGCCGTCGAGCGGGGCGGTGCCGCAGCCGTGCCACCTTCCAGCGCGGCGGTCGAGCCGGGCGGTGCCGCAGTCGTGCGGGCGCTCGTTTGCTGTGAGAACCGCCTCTACGCCGCGTGCCCGGACGGAACGCTCGCCGTCAGGGACGTATGCGGCCAGAACCTCCCGTGGCAGACGATCGACGAGACCGACGCGATCGCGCTCGCCGCACCCCGGGAAGCGCACGGCGGCCCGCCCGCCGGGCTGTACGGGGTCGCCCCCGACGGCACCATCCGTTACCGCGACCCCGTGCCGGCCCCGATGCCGTGGCGGGACGTCAGCCGGGCGCCAGAGGGCACCGTCGCCCTGGCCGCCGTGGACGAAGGGCTGTTCGCCGTCACCTCCGGGGACGAGCTGTGGCACCTGCCCATCAGACGGCTCGGCGTCCACGACTGGAGGAGCGTCGGCCCGGCCGCCGGTGCGGTGAGCCTGACCGCGATGAACGGCCGGCTGTTCGCCGTCTCGGCCGACCGGATCCTCGTGAGGACGGCGGAGCGGCATGAGGCCGGTTGGAGCGACCTGGGCCCCGCCGAAGGGCACACCGTCCTGGCCGCCACCGCAGGACGGCTCATCGGCGCCGCACCCGACGGCGCCCTCCGCTGGCGATCACTGGCGTAGAGCAGGCCCAGCCACCATCACCGAGCCCGCGTGAGAGCGGTCGCTTTCGCGCCGTGGCCCAGCCTGGCTGAGGGCGGTCGCTTTCGTGCCGTGGCTCAGTCTGGCTGAGGGCGGTCGCTTTCGTAGGCCAGCCACTGCGCGAACGTGTGCAGCCCGTAGTCCAGCGTCACACCCTCCCGCCACCCCAGCTCGACCCCCGCCCGCTCGACGTTCACCAGCGGCCCGGGAGGCTCGTCGGACGTCTCGACGTCCATCGGACGCACCGCCTTGGACACCGCCTCGGCCAGCTCACTCATGCGCAGCCGCTTCCGGCTCGCGATGTTGTACACGCGCCCCGCAACCCCCCGTTCCAGCGCGGCCAGCACCGCCCCGGCGACGTCCTGCACATGCACCAGCTGCACCGGACGCCCGGAGACCGGCGCGGGACGGTTGAGCGACGACCGCAGCACCAGGTCCGCCACCGGCCCGCCCTGCGGCATGCCGGGCCCGTACGGCTCGCCCAGCCGCAGCACCACCGCTTCCGGCGCGGTCGCCTCCACCTGCAGCAGTGTCCGCGACAACGGCGTGGCGGCGGGAGACACGGGCGTCTCCTCGTCCACCCACTTCCGCTGCGGGTAGACGTGGACCGAGCTGAGCAGCACCCCGCCCCGCCCGCCCGTGAAGGCCGCCCGCGCGAGCCGCAGCTCCTCCTCCGGGTCGGCGTCCGGGGACCAGCCGAGGGCGCACACGTGCACCACCGGCGCGCCGGAGTCCCCGGCGGCGAGGCGGAGGCCCCGGTCGGCGAGCGCGTGTGCCAGGTGCTCCCGGACGAACGTCTCGGCACCGCTCACGGCCACCGTCGCGGACGCCCCCAGGGCCGCGATCAAGGGGACCGGGGACGGCGGGGTCACGGCGTGCGGCGGGCGATCCGTCAGGGACGGCGAAGGTACGGCGCGAGTCGCGCGATCTGCCGAGGACGGCGAGCGTATGGCGTGCGGCGGGCGATCCGCGGGGCCCGTTCCCAGGCTCGCCTCCGGGCCCGGCCGCGCGGCGGCATCGTGCAGGCCCGCCTCCAGGCCCCGCTGCGCCGCGTCGTGCAGGCCCGCCTCAAGACCCCGCCGCGCCACCTCGTGCAGCTCCGCCGACAGCCGCCCCAGCTCCCGCCCCGAGAGCTCGTGGCACAACCCGCCCGCCCCCATCGTGGCCAGCGCCTCGTCCACGACCCGAGCGTCCCCCAGCCCTCGGCCTCCGTCCACGACCCGAACGTCTCCCGGCTCCCGCCCCCGATGCACGACCCCCATCGTGTACGCCGTCAGCCACAGCTCCCCATGCGCCCCCGCGCCCGCCCGCGCCACCATCGCCCCCGCGTCGATCCCCAGGCCGGCCAGATAGTCCTCGCACCGCAGGTCCCGCCACCGCCCCGACCCCGGAACCCGTACGGCGCACTGCGCGACACCCCGCTTGAAGAACGGGATCACCGGCAGATCGTCCAGCACGGCGTCCTCGCCCAGCCCCGCCAGCGGGTCGTCGGTGAAGAAGCACGGCGAGCGGCGCACCCCCTGGAAGTCGTTGTCCACCAGGCTCGCCAGGTCCTCGTGCTCGGCCAGGCTGGGCACCGCCACGAACACCGGCACCCCGGCCTGCCGCAGGTACCGCCCCATGAGCACGTCGTCGGGCCACGTGTCGCCCCGGCCCGCGGCCCACTGCACGTACCCCTCGGCGACCTCCTTGGGCAGCAGCAGGGCGGCCACCGGCGTGTACTCGCCCGCCCCCGCCACCCACCGCGCCCCGGCCAGCGCCCCCTGGCGTACGGCGGCGCCGTTGCGCGAGTTCCAGAACGCGAACAGGGCGAGCGCGGCGTGCGGCATGGCACGGGCGGCGCGCTCGGCCCGCTGGAAGAACGTGCTGGAGAGCACCATGTCGTCGTGCAGGAGGAAGTGGTGGGTGGAGTCGCCGGGGATGCTCGACCAGGCCAGCAGCGAGGTGCGGAACGCCGAGGGCCGGCCGCCCGGATCGGGGTCGGTGACGACGTCGAGCACCCCCCCGGCCAGCCGCGCCGCCGCCTCCCTGCGCTGGGGATGCGCCATCACGGCCCCGCTCAGGTGCACGCCCCGGTTCACGTCCCCAGGCATGCGCCTACCGTGAGCTCGCCCGACTCGACGAGGTCCAGGGCGTCGCGGCGGTCCCCGCCCTCCCACAGCACGTCGCGTACCACCAGCAGCCCTGACCCGCAGGCCACCAGCACCCCGCCGGTCCCGGTCGACCATACGGGGGCGAGCACGGTCCCGGCCGGTTCCGTGCCGCTGAGCTCGATGAGATCTGCGCTGTGGACGTACAGCCGCCGCCCGGAGACGGACGTGAACGCCCCCGGATAGGGCGGGGCCAGCGCGCGTACCCAGTCGTAGAGGTCGGAGGCGGGCCGGGACCAGTCGATCAGCCCGTCCTCGGGCCGCCGCTTCTCCCACCACGACCCGCCGGGCCCCTGCGGGCGCGCCACCACGCGGCCTTCCAGCAGCAGCGGGATGTACGTCGCCAGCAGGTCCACGTTGATCTCGGTGACCTTGCGGTAGACGGCGCCGACGTCGTCGCGCCGGCTGACCGTGAACTCCCGCTGCGCGATCAGGTCCCCGGTGTCGGCCCCCTCGTCCAGGAAGAACAGGCTGACCGCGCTCGTCTCCAGCCGCTTGATGATCGTCCACGGCAGCGCGGCCCGCCCCCGCCCCTCGGGCAGCCGCGTGGGATGCAGCCCGATGGACCCCAGGGGGCACACCGACAGCAGGGGTTCGCGCACCAGCTGCGACCATCCCGCGATCACGAACAGGTCCATGTCCTTGACCAGCTCGTACGCCTGCCCGTCGTTGATGTCGGCCGTCTCCAGCAGCGGGATGCCGTGCTTCTCGGACGCCTCCCGCAGCGGCGCGAACCCGGAGCGGTGCTGCAGCGCGGGCGGGTAGCCGATCAGCAGCGACGGCGGGGTGCCCTGCGCCACCAGCACGTCCACCGCCGGCGCGGCGAACTCCATCCCGGTGGCGAACGCGAACGTCTTCACAGGACCTCCCTCAGCACCCCGAACGCCTCCGCGCGGGTGACGCCGATCTCCGCTCCGCGTAACGTGGCCAGCGCCGTCACCGAATCCTCGCTCCTGATGTGCGGTGAAGGCCGGTGCTGGCTCTCGTACGCCCGCAATGCCGCAAGCTTCGCGTCCATATAAGCGGATATATCGCAGTAAGCCGTCGAGCGGGGCATCGGCTCGGACGCCCACTGGATCTTCGACATCTCGTACATGAAGACGTTCGGCACCAGCCACTTGCCGAACTGCTGCGCGATCGGCCGGGCGGCGGCGAACCCGGCGTCGAAGACCGCGCAGTGGTCCTGGTCGTAGTCGGCGAAGCTGGGCAGGAGCAGCAGGTCGGGCCGCCGCTCGTTCAGGGCGTGCTCGAACAGGTCCACCAGCTCCCGGCGCGGCAGCGTGTCGAGCCGCTCGGTCAGCCCGCGGTCCCCGTACGCGATCTCGAAGGTGCAGCCGAGCAGGCCCCGCACGGCCTCGATCTCGTCCAGCCGCTGCCGGTAGGTCGTGGCGCCGGCCAGCCCGTAGTGGCGCATGCCGTCCACCGCCAGATACAGGACGTGCACTTCGGCACCGAGTTCGGCCTGCGCGGCCATCAGGCCGGCACAGCCCAGGACCTCGTCGTCGGCGTGGGGGGAGATCACCAGGACGCGGTCAAAGCGGCGCATTCACTGCCCTTCGGTCCTCGCGGGCGCGGTAGTAGTCGGCGGTGGCCATGATGAGCTCGTCGAGGGTGACGCGGGGCCGCCAGCCCAGGTCGGTGGCCGTCCTGAGCGCCGGGATCTTGTGGAAGGACTCCGCCTCGGCGTAGTGCGGCCCGTGCACGGTCCGGCCGTCCACGCCGACGATGGGGGAGGGGCTGCCGAGCAGGGCCTTGACGCGTTCGGCGAGCTCCATGACGGTGACGGCGTTGGCCGGGTTGCCGACGTTGATGATGACGTCGTCGCCGTCCAGTGCCGCGTCCATGAAGCCGATGAGGAACGCCGTCAGGTCACTGGCCGCGATGAACGCCCTGACCTGCTCCCCGCCCGCGAACACCGTGATCGGCCGCCCGGCCAGGGCCTGCTGCACGAACGTGGGCATCACGAACCCGCCCGCCCGCGACTGCCGCGCGCCCGCCACGTTGAAGGGCCGGATGACGATGCCGCGTAACCCGTGCCGCCGGCTGTTGCAGACCATGGCCTCGGCCAGAGTCTTGGCGACGGCGTACTCGATGCGCGTGTTGTACTGGGTCGGCACGACGATGTCGTCCTTCTCGTCGAGCACGCCGCTGCGCCCGTACACCTCGGCCGAGCTGAACATGCACAGCGGCACCCCGGCGGCGGCGCACGCCTCGATGACCGGCGCGGTGCTGCCGATGATGTCGTGCCCGAGCCGCCCCGACCGTGACAGGATGCTGGCCGGGCCCACGTAGGAGGCCGCGTGGATGACGCGGTCCACGCCCGCGAAGTCGCCGCCGGAGGCCAGGTGGTCCTCCACGCGCTGCCTGATGACCGTGCAGCGCGGGGCGGTGTCGTAGTCCTCGCCGTCTACGACCGCTCCGGCGTTCGAGTCGATGATCCGTACGCGGTGGCCCGCCGCGAGGTAGGCGTCCACCAGATGTGAGCCGATGAATCCGAGACCGCCGGTGATGACTACTTCGCCACCTGGTGCTCGCACGGACCCGCCTTTCCCGCTCGAGGAAAACGGTCATACTGGGACCTAGGCGGGATTAAAACAGTTTTCGTCTGTCTTGTCACCCATGGCCACAACTTTTCACCGCGGCGCGTGAACCTCTCCTGACGCGGGTAGCTCCCTATCCTGACCGGGCAGGGAGACCTGGGGAGACACCGCCGATGTCCAGTGAGCTCGACCTCATGCCCGCCGGCTTCGTGCGTGCCATCGAGGAGATGGCGCTGGTGGACCACCACGTGCACGGCGTCACGTCGCACGACCTGTCGCGCCGGGCGTTCGAGGAGCTGATCACCGAGTCCGACCGGCCGGTGCCGTCGTGGATGACCCCGTTCGACTCCCAGGTCGGCCACGCCATTCTGCGGCACTGCGCGCCGGTGCTCGGCCTCGACCCGTACTGCACGCCGGAGGAGTACCTGGCCAGGCGCGCCCGGCTCGGCGCCGACGAGACCAACCGGCTGCTGCTGGGCGCGAGCGGCATCGGGCACTTCCTGGTCGAGACCGGCTACCGGGGCGAGGAGCTGCTCGGGCCCTCCGGCATGGCGGAGGTCACCGGTGTCCCGGCCGACGAGGTGGTGCGGCTGGAGGCCGTGGCCGAGCAGGTGGCCGCCGGCGGGTGCGGGGCGGGCGCGTTCGCCGACCGGTTCGCCGAGGCGCTGTGGGAGCGCACGCGTACGGCACGCGGGCTCAAGAGCATCGCCGCCTACCGCTGCGGGCTCGACTTCGACCCTGCGCCGCCCACGCGCGAGGAGGTCACGGAGGCCGCCGGGCGCTGGTTGTCCGCCGGCGGCGGGCGGCTGTCCGATCCCGTGCTGCTGCGCCACCTCATCTGGACGGGGCTGGAGCGGGGCCTGCCGCTGCAGTTCCACATCGGGTTCGGGGACCCGGACGTGGACCTGCGCCGGTCGGACCCGCTGCTGCTGCGCGGGCTCATCGAGCTGGCCGAGCCGACGGGGGTGCCGCTGCTGTTGCTGCACTGCTACCCGTACCAGCGGCACGCGGGGCTGCTGGCGCACGCGTACCCGAACGTGTTCTTCGACGTGGGGCTGGGCGTGAGCTACACCGGCGCGCGCAGCGTGGCGCTGGTGGCCGAGAGCCTGGAGGTGGCGCCGTTCGCGAAGCTGCTCTTCTCCTCCGACGGCTTCGGCCCGGCCGAGCTGCACTATCTCGGGGCGCTGCTGTGGCGGCGGGCGATGGCGCGGGTGGTCGGCGGGTTCGTGGCTGAGGGGGAGTGGTCGGTGGAGCAGGCGATGCGGGTGGCCTGGATGGTGGGCGCGGAGAACGCCCACCGCGTCTATGGCCTCGGAGGGTGAAGGAGAACGATGTTCCGCCCATGTGTGGACAGAAAACTCATCGATGACGAAACCATCTCTAACCTCTAGGCTCGACCGCGATGGATCTCGAAACTTTCTCCCCCGGTTCGGGACTGCTCGAACCTCGGGCAGCACTCCGCTCTGACGCGCCCGCCCTCGACCTCAACGGCACGTGGCGCTTCCGCCTCTCACCCACCGCGAACGTCCCTGACGACTTCGCCCAGCCGGCCTTCGACGACGCCGGCTGGGACGAGCTCCCGGTCCCGTCCCACTGGAACCTGCACGGGCACGGCGCACCCGCGTACACCAACGTCGACTTCCCGATCCCCGTCGACCCGCCCCGGGTTCCGGACGAGAACCCGACGGGCGACTACCGCCGCGTGTTCGACCTGCCGGAGGGGTGGACGGGCGGCCGGCTGCGGTTCGAGGGCGCCGACTCCTTCGCCAGGGTCTGGCTCAACGGCCACGAGCTGGGCTTCTGGACCGGCAGCAGGCTGCCCGCCGAGTTCGACGCGGGGCCGTACCTGCGGCCGGGGCGCAACGTGCTGGCCGTCCGCGTGCACCAGTGGTCGGCCGCCAGCTACCTCGAGGACCAGGACATGTGGTGGCTGCCGGGCATCTTCCGGGACGTCACCCTCACCCGCTCCAGCGCCGACGTCTTCGTGCGCGCCTCCTACGCCGACGGGCGCGGCACGCTGAGCTTCGAGGGCTCGGGCACGCTGAGCGTCCCCGAGCTCGGCGTCGCCGACCTCGCGCCCGGGGCGGAGGTGACGCTGGAGGTGGAGCCGTGGACGGCCGAGACGCCCCGCCTGTACGACGCCGTCCTCACCCTCCCCGGGGAGACGGTACGGCTGCGCGTCGGCTTCCGCACGATCTCCATCGTGGACGGCGTGCTCCTGGCCAACGGCCGCCCGCTGCTGTTCAAGGGCGTGAACCGGCACGAGTTCCATCCGGAGAGCGGCCGTACGCTGACGTACGAGACGATGCGCGAGGATGTGCTGCTGATGAAGCGGCACAACGTCAACGCCGTCCGGACCAGCCACTACCCGCCCCACCCCGACTTCCTCGACCTGTGCGACGAGCTGGGCCTGTGGGTCATCGACGAGTGCGACCTCGAGACCCACGGCTTCGGCATGATCGGCTGGCGCGGCAACCCCACCGACGACCCCCGCTACGCCGACGCGCTGCTCGACCGCATGCGCCGCATGGTCGAACGCGACAAGAACCACCCCAGCATCATCATGTGGTCGCTCGGCAACGAGGCGGGCGTCGGCCGGAACCTGGCCGTCATGTCCGACTGGACCCGCGAGCGTGACCCGTCCCGCCCGATCCACTACGAGGGCGACCGGACCTGCGCGCACACCGACGTCTACTCCCGCATGTACGCCTCGCACGCCGAGGTCGAGCTCATCGGGCGGCAGGAGGAGGCGCCGCTGGACGACCCCGAGCTGGACGCGCGGCGCCGGGGCATGCCGTTCATGCAGTGCGAGTACGCCCACGCCATGGGCAACGGGCCCGGCGGGCTGGCCGAGTACCAGGAGCTGTTCGAGAAGTATCCGCGGCTGGCCGGCGGGTTCATCTGGGAGTGGATCGACCACGGGCTGGCGCATCCGGAGTACGAGTACGCGTACGGCGGCGACTACGGCGAGCCCGTGCACGACTCGAACTTCGTCATCGACGGCCTCGTCTTCCCCGACCGCACGCCGTCGCCCGGGCTGATCGACCTGAAGAAGGTGTTCGAGCCGGTCCGGTTCGAGTTCGGGGACGGCGTGGTGCGCGTCGTCAACGGTCACGGGTTCGCCGACCTGTCGCACCTGGAGTTCCTGGCCACGGTGGAGGCGGACGGGGAGACGGTCGCCGAGCACCGGCTGACCGTGCCCGCCGAGGGCGGCGAGGTCAAGCTGCCCGCCGCGCCCGGCCTGGACTCGGGCTCCGAGGCGTGGCTGACCGTACGCGCGGTGCTGGCGGCCGACCAGCCGTGGGCCGGAGCGGGCCACGAGGTGGCCTGGGGCCAGGCGCTCCTGTCGCCGCTCATCGGCGAGGCCGTCGAGGGCGCGCCCGCGACGTGGAGCGCCGGGCTGGTCCGCGACGGCGGCGAGATCTCCGTGGGTTCCGCGGGGGACTCGGCCTTCGACCTGGAGACCGGGCGCCTGGTCAGGCTGTTCGGCGTGGAGGTGGAGGGGCCGCGGCTCGGCCTGTGGCGGGCTCCGACCGACAACGACACCTACGGCGGGCTGGCCGGCAAGTGGCGCGGGCTCGGCCTGCACCGCCTCACCCACCGCGTGGACGAGGTCGAGATCGGTGACGCGCTGACCGTGCGCACCCGGGTGGCGCCGGCCGCGACCGACGCCGGCATGCGCGCCACCTACACCTGGACGGCCTCGGACGGCGGCCTGGAGCTGAGGGTGGACGTCGAGCCGGAGGGCGACTGGGCCGACCCCATCCCGCGCCTCGGGCTGGACATGTCGCTGCCCGCGGGCGCGGTCGAGCACGTCACCTGGTTCGGCAGGGGGCCGGGCGAGGCCTACCCGGACACCGGGATGGCCGCCAGGGTCGGCCGCTGGCGGGCGAGCCTGGAGGAGTTCCAGACGCCGTACGTGTTCCCGCAGGAGAACGGCCACCGGGCGGACGTGCGCTGGGCCGACTTCGGCGCCTTCACGGTGCGCGGGTTCCCGGTGTTCGGGCTGACCGCGCGGCCGTGGAGCGCCTTCGACCTGGACCGGGCGCGGCACCGGCCGGACCTGGTGCCGGGAGAGCGCGTGCACCTGGGCCTCGACCTGGCCCAGCAGGGCATCGGCACCGCCACCTGCGGGCCCGGCGCCCTTCCCGTCTACGACCTCAGGGCCGGGCGGGCGACGTTCAGGCTCCGCTTCGAGCCCAGCTGACCGACGGATCTGATCATGCGCGGCCCCTCCCTCGGGGCCGCGCAGCCTTCGTGCTGACCGTTCACTGACGTTCAACGGGAGGAAAGTGATGGATGCCAAGGAGTACCTGGCCGGTGTGTTCGACCGCGCGTCCGGGACGTACGAGCAGGTGGGGGTGCCGTTCTTCGCGCCCGTGGCCGCCGAGCTGGTACGCCAGGCCGCGCCCGGGCCGGGCGACCGCGTCCTGGACGCCGGCTGCGGGACGGGCGCCTCGCTCGTGCCCGCGGCCCAGGCCGTCGGCCCCACGGGGCGGGTGGTCGGGCTGGACCTCGCGCCCGGCATGGTCGCCGCCGCCACGGCCGAGATCGAGCGGTACGGCCTGAGCCACGCGACCGTCCTGCTGGGCGACGCGGAGCGGGCCGAGGAACTGCTGCCCGGCGAGCGGTTCGACGTCGTGCTGGCCGGGATGATGCTGTACTTCCTGCCCGACCCGCTGGCCGCCGTACGCTCCATGACCGGGTTGCTGCGGTCCGGGGGCCGGTTGGCGGCCAGCCTGCTGGTGCGGTCGAGCCCGGTCGAGGTCGAGCTGCTCGGCCTGGTCGGGCGGGCGCTGGAGCCGTACACGTCGGGGGCGGGCGGCGCCCCGTTCAGCCACACGCTGGGCTCGGCCGAAGAGCTGACCGGGCTGTTCGAGGCGGGCGGGCTGGGCGGGGTCCGGCACGAGGACGTGGTGTTCGAGGTGGTCGTCGAGGCGGGGCAGGTGTGGGACTGGCTCTGGTCGGCCGCCCGCAGAGCTCCGCTGGAGGCGATCCCGGAGCACCTGCGCGAGGAGGCCCGGGCGGCCCTGGAGGCGGCGCTCCCCCAGGACCGCTTCGTGCTTCCCCGCACGGTCCGCTTCGCGACGGGCGTCCGCCCCTGACCGACCGGAACCGGGGCCCTGATCGACCGGGACTGGGGCCCTGATCGACCGGGACCGGGCGCGCTGAGCGCGCCCGG
>NZ_JBSFTC010000350.1:0-10655 GCF_053590415.1 Nonomuraea sp. NPDC003201 | reverse complement strand
CCGGCGGACGCGGGCCAGCTCGGCGTCGCGGCCGACGAAGCTGCTCAGCGGCGCGCGCAGGTTGGTCCGCGGCGGGCGGGGCGGCTCGGAGCGCAGCACGGCCAGGTGGATCTCGCGCAGCTCGGCGCCGGGGTCGGCGCCGAGCTGGTCGGCCAGGTGGCGGCGGCACTCCTCGTAGGCGGCCAGCGCCTCGGCCCGCCGGCCGTCGGCGTGCAGCGCCTGGACGCGCAGGGCGTGCAGGCGCTCGCGCAGGGGGTGGCGGGCGGCCAGCTCGCCGAGCTCGCTCGCCAGCGCCGCCAGCCCTCCTGGCGGTTCTCGCGGTTCCGGCCGGGTGAGCAGCCGGGTGAGCAGGGCCAGCTCGGCCTCCGCGCGGTCCTCGACGGCCGTCAGGCGGGCCTCCTCCAGGCGCGTGGCGTACCCCAGCGCGAACGGGGCCGCCGCCACCTCGCCCAGCGCGGGCCCCCGCCACAGGGTCAGGGCCTGCTTCAGGAGCTCGGCCCTGACCGCCGGGTCGCCGTGCTGCCTGGCCCGGGCGGTGAGCCGGTCGAACTCGCCCGCGTCGGTGTCGGCCTCCAGCCGGTAGCCGCCCGGCACCGACACCAGCGCGCCGGCCTCCGGCAGCGTACGGCGCAGGCGGGAGACCAGCGACTGCAGGGCGTTGGCGCTGCCGGCCGGCGGGCGCTCGCCCCAGATGGCGGCGGTGAGCACGTCGAACGGCACGACCCGGCCCGGCTCCAGCGCGAGCCTGGCCACCAGCGCGCACAACCTGGCACCGGAGATCTCGACCCGGCGCCCCTCCCCGTCACGCACCTCGAACGGGCCGAGCAACATCACACGCACGGCACCAAGCTTCCCATTCACCCCATAGTGCGCCAACCGCGCGGCGGTCAGGTGCCGAAGACCGTCTTCGCCAGGTCGTACGACTGTGCGGCCACGTCGTCCTCGGCCCGCCGGAACGCCTCCACGATGGCGTCCGCCAGCGCCTGCGAGCCCAGCCGCATCGCCCGCGGGTCGATGCGCAGCCCGGCCAGCGAGCCGGTGGGCTTGAGCTCCACGACGACCTGCCCGCCGGCGCTCTCGCCGCGCCCCCGGGTCTCCTCCAGCAGGCGGCTCACCTCTTCGAGCTCGGCCGTCCGCGCCGCCATCTCGGCCAGCGCGCGGTCGAGCTCCGGGTCTCCGGTACGGGGTGTCGTCATCGGTGTTCCTCACTCACTCAACGCTTGAAGATGAAGGCCCTGGGCGCGTGCGCCAGCGCCGAGCGGAGCGCGCCCTGCTCCGACATCGCCCCGCCGGCGACCAGGGGGTAGATGGTGGCGGCCGAGAGCGTGCGGCGGAAGAACTTGCCCGCGGGGTCCGAGCCCAGCAGCGTCTCGGTGACCTTCGTGGCGGGGAAGAACCTGCGCACGTCGCTCAGCGCCTTGATGCCGCCGTTGTAGGCCATCTCGGCGGCGAAGTGCTTGCCCGCGTACTCCCAGAGGTTGCCCATCGGCTGTCCCGTGGCGGCCGAGCTGCCCGCGTGCACGCCGGTCTTGAGCACGGTCCACAGCACGGAGTCGGCCAGCGCGTCGAGCCCTTCGCGGACGAAGTAGTTGCCGACGCGGCGCTTGCCCATCCGCGCCTCCAGGATCATCCTGGTGATCTTCTGGAAGATCGTGCGCTCCAGCTTGGCCCTGGACACCAGCCACCTGAACGCCTTCTCCGCCGCGACCCTGGCCGCGGGGTAGACGAAGCCGAACATCATCGTGAAGGCCATGGCGGCCAGGTACGTGCCGATGATCCGGAGCTGCTCGCGGTGCTCCTCGACGGCGTCGGCGTACTCCTCGCAGCCTGCCGCCAGGTCCAGCAGCTCCTCCTGGAGCGCGGCGTAGCGGGGGGCGAGCTCCTTCGGCCACACGTCGGCGAAGCGGTCCACGATGCGGCTGTCGTTCGCCTTGCGCGCCTCGGCGACGCCGGCGTCGGTCTTGTGCGCGACCTTCCCGATGGACTCGGCCAGCGCGCGCAGCGCCTTGGCACGGTCCCGCAGGTTGCTCACGTCGGCCACCGGCACGTGCACGTCGGCGAACCAGGCCAGCGCCTGGAAGGGGTCGAACATCAGGCGCCTTCCTTGCGCGGCGGGGCCTGCGGGATCGGCGGCGCGGGAAGGTCGGGGATCTTGGGCAGCGTGCTGATGATCTGCTGCTCCAGGAAGTCCCAGAACTTCTCGAAGTCGCGGAAGTTCCCCGCCGAGCTGAAGTTCTTGTCGGCGATGCCCTGCATCGCCTCGGTGAGCGAGTCGTAGCCGTCGCTGTACCACTCGGCGAACGCGCGCCCGTCGTCGTCGCCGCCGACCAGATCGGAGGTGGTGGCCAGCGAGGTGGAGCCGCGGTGCAGCGCCACGACGTCGTCGCCGGTCTTGTCGAAGAGCTTGGCCAGGCGGCGGATCGAGGTCCAGTGGATCTCCAGGCCGCCGCTGGGGGCGTTCGGGGGCTGGACCGGCTCCTGGGTCGGGGTCGGGCGCGGGGAGGGCTCCTGCACCGGGGGGATGACCGACCAGGTGGGCGTCGGAACGGGCGACCAGGTGGGGGTGGGGGTCGGCCTGGGGCTGGGCGTGCCCGACGGAGTCGGGGTCGGCTTCGGGGTGCCCGTCGGGGACGGGGTCGGGCTCGGCGACCCCGTGGGCGTGGGAGTCGGGGTGCCGGTCGGAGAGGGGGTGCCGGTCGGCGATGGGGTGCCCGTCGGGGACGGGGTCGGCGTCGGGGAGGACGTCGGGCTGGGGGTGGTCGTTGGACTCGGCTCACCAGACGAATCAGCCATCAACCCTCCAATCACTACAAACGAACACGACTAGTAACAGTGAGACACTAACGTTGACAAATTTCTCAGATGTTAACAAGCGGCTACGGGTTGTTCATCCACGCCGGCGTCACCTTGAGCAGCTCGCCCAGCTCGTCGAGCGGCTCGGCGTCGACGGCACCCGTACGCGCCCGATCCTCGACGCGCCGGCACAGCTCGGCCTCGCGGGCCGCCCCGACGGTCGCGCAGCTGCCCTTGAGCCGGTGGGCGAGCGCGGCCACCTCCGCCACGTCGCCGGTCCGCGCCGCCAGCCGCAGCTCCTCGTACGTCCGCGTCGCGGTGGCCAGGTACGCCTCCGCCACGTCGGCGAGCGCCTCCGGCGACAGCCCCACCAGCTCGGGCGGGAGCCCGGAGTAGGCGGCCCACTCCGGGATGCTGGCGAGCACGCGCGGCCAGTCCACCGGCTTGGCCAGGTGGTCGTCCATCCCGGCCGCCAGGCAGCGGATCCGGTCGTCCGGCATCGCCGCCGCGGTCATCGCGATGATCGGGGTGTGCGCGTCCTCGCGCCGCCTGATCTCCTCGGTCGCGGCCAGCCCGTCGAGCACGGGCAGCTGGCAGTCCATGAACACCAGGTCGTAGCCCCCGGCCAGCACGGCGCGTACGGCCTGCTCGCCGTCGTCCACCACCTCGACCTCGTGCCCGGCCTGGCGCAGCACGAGCATCGCGACCTGGCGGCTGACCTCGTCGTCCTCCGCCACCAGGATCCGCGCGCCGCCGTCCCTGCCCGCGAGCTCCACGCCTTCGCGCGGCTCGCCGGGGCACTCGGCGGTGACCAGGGCGTTCTCCACGGCGGCCAGCAGGCGGCGGCGGCTCAGCGGCCGGGTGATCGACTGGACGGCCCGCTCCCCCATGGTGCCGGGCCAGGCGAAGCCCGACCGTCCGGGGGTGACGACCACGACCACGCTGGTGGCCTGGAGCAGCGGGTCCGTGAGGATCACGTGCGCGGTCGACTCGGCGTCGGTGCCGAGGTCGAGGGCGACGACCGCGAGCTCGTACGGCCGCCCGCCCGACGCGGCGGCCCGCAGCAGCTCCAGGGCGGAGTCCGCGGTCTCCTCCACGTCGAGCCCGGCGCCCGCCAGGAACCGCACGGCCAGCGCGCGGTCCTCGGGCCGCGGGTCGGCGACGAGCGCGCGCCTGCCCTGCAGGGCCTCGACCGACGGCTCCGACCAGGTCAGCACGTCAACGGGCAGGCGCACCCAGAACCGGCTGCCCACGCCCTCCACGCTGTCGAGCCCGATCTCCCCGCCCATGAGCTCGGTGAGCTGCCGGCCGATGGCCAACCCCAGGCCGCTGCCGCCGGTCCTGCGCGTGATCGGCGAGTCGACCTGCCGGAAGACGCCGAACACCCGCTCCCGGTCGTCGGGCCCCACCCCGATCCCGGTGTCGGCGACCGCGAACCTGAGCACCGCCCGCGCGTCGCCGGGCTCACCCTCCTCAAGGGTGACGTGCAGGTCCACCCCGCCCTGGACGGTGAACTTCAGCGCGTTGCCCACCAGGTTCGTGAGGATCTGGCGCAGCCGCGCCGGATCGCCCGTCACCTGCCGGGGCACGCCGTCGTCGAGCCGCAGCGTGAGCCAGAGCCCCTGCTCGTACGCGTGCGGCGCGAACGGCGCGACCACCTCGTCGCACAACCGCGGCAGGTCGAACGGCACCGCGTCGACCTGGAGGTGGCCCGCCTCGATCCTGGACAGGTCGAGGAAGTCGTCGAGCAGGCGCAGCACGTTCTGGGCCGACTCCTGGGCCGTGGTCGAGTAGTGGCGCTGCTCGTCGTCCAGCCGGGTGCTCATGAGCAGGGAGTTCATGCCGAGCACGCCGTTGATCGGGGTGCGGATCTCGTGGCTGATCTTGGCCAGGAACTCGGACTTGGCGCTGGAGGCGCTGACCGCCTCGTCCCTGGCGGCGGCCAGCTCGGCCGCGTACCTGGCCAGCGTGGCCTGCGCGCGGCGGCGGCCGCGCGTGGTGTGGATCTGCAGGCCCAGGCCGATGAGGATGAGCAGGGCCAGCAGGGCCGCGACGGTCATGACGTTCGTCCTGAGCCGCTCGGCCGAGGCCAGCGCCTCGGCGGCGGACACCTCGGCGGTGACCGTCCAGCCGATGCCCGGGATCGGCTCGGACGCCGACAGCACCGTGCCGTCGACGCCGCTGAACAGGCCGTTCCAGGTGCGCCCGGCGAGCGCGGCGTCCACCCGGGGGTCCTCGCGCAGGGAGGTGAGCGCGAGCAGCTTCCTGCCGGGGTCGGCGACGAGCACGCCCGCCCGGTCGGTGATCAGCAGCCTGATGTCCTGCGCCTCGGCGGCCTCCTTGGCGAACTCCTGGATGGCGTCCAGGCTGTAGACGACGGCGAGGATGCCGAGCATGCGCTTGCCGTCGGCGCTCGGGATCGGCGCGGCCACCGCGACCGCCCTGGACACGTCGATCATCGTGGGCGTGTACGCCTGGGAGATGTGGGCCGCCCGCCGGTCGCGCACGGCGCGGTACCAGTCGGTGGCGGTGAGGTCCTGGGGCAGCACGGTCTTCGGCTCCGCGCCGAGCATGCGGCCCTCCGACGAGACCAGGATCAGCCCGCTGATGCCGTCGCGCAGCTCCTTGAGCTCTCCGAGATACGTACGCATGGCCTCGGGGGTCGCGTGCTCCACCGTGTCGCGCACGCCGGGCCGCTGCGCGAACGTGGTGACGAGCTGCGCCAGGGAGCCCATCTGCTGCTCGACCACGACCCGGCTCACCGAGGCGGTGATCCTGACCCGGCCGTCGACCTCGTCGCGCACGGCGTTCTCCGACAGGGAGATACTGGAGGAGGTCAGCAGCGCCAGGGGCAGCAGGCCGAGCAGCGTCCACAGGGCAGTCACCGCGAGCACCCATCTCACCGGCGTCCGTCCTCCCCCCTGTCGGTTCGGCTACAGATTAAAAGGAAGAGGGCATGGGCGGCGGATCATGGTGAGCAGAACGCGCAAAACTTGAGCGTTTGTAACAAAACCTGCCTAAGCTCACTCTGATTTGTAAAAACTGCACCTGGACGAGGAGTGGCGGTGCCTGAGCCACGGGACATCACCGTTCTCATCGTGGACGACGACCCGGTCGTCACGGCGGCCCTGCACGCGCAGGTGAACAGAGTACTCGGGTTCAGGGTGGTCGGGATCGCGCACACCGGCCAGGCGGCGCTCGCCGCCGCCGGCCGTTTCGCGCCCCGGCTGGTGCTGCTGGACCTGCACCTGCCCGACCTGCCGGGGCTGGAGGTGGCGCACCGGCTGCGCCGGCCCGAGCAGCCGCCCATCGACATCATCGTGATCTCCGGGCGCAAGGAGTCGGCCACGGTGCGCGCGGCCATGCAGCGCGGCGCGCTCTACTACCTGGTCAAGCCGACCAGGGCGGGCACGCTCGAGCAGACGTTGCTGCGCTACGCGGCCACGGCCGAGCAGCTGGAGTCGGGCGACCGGTTCGCCGAGCAGCAGGAGATCGACCGCATCTTCCGCACGCTCCACCTCGACCAGGGCGCCCGGCCGAAGAGCATCTCGGCGGCGACCGAGCAGGCCGTGCTGGACGCGCTGGCCGCCGTCCCTGAGGACGTGTCGGCGAACGAGCTGGCCGGGATGATCGGCGTCAGCCGCGCCACCGCCCGCCGCTACCTGGAGCATCTGGCCGATCGCGGGCTGCTCGAAGGCCGGCCGAAGTACGGGCCGACCGGGCGCCCCCAGCACCGTTATCGAGTGCGATGAGAGGGCTCAGGGCGCTGCTCGCCGTCCTGCTCTGCCTCACCGCCACCGGCTGCGGGAGCGACAACCCCTTCCCCGAGGGCTCCACGATGGCGCGGATCAGGGACCGGGGCGTCCTCGTCGTGGGCACCAAGTTCGACCAGCCGATGTTCGGCTACAAGGACCCCTCCAGCGGGCGGATCACCGGCTTCGACGCCGAGATCGCCAGGCTCATCGCGAAGGACCTCACCGGCAGCGAGCGCAACATCCGCTTCGTCGAGACCGTCTCGCGCGAGCGGGAGAACTTCATCTCGCAGAACGTGGTGGACCTCGTCATCGCCACGTACTCGATCACACCGGCCCGCGCGCAGCTCGTCGCCTTCACCGACCCGTACTACTACGCCGGGCAGGACCTGCTCGTCAGGACCGCCGACACCACCATCAACGACGTGTCGGACCTGGACGGCAAGACCGTGTGCACCGCCACGGGCTCGACGTCCGTCGAGCGGCTGCGCACCCTGGTGCCCGGCGCCACCCTGGAGATCGTCGACGCCTACAGCATCTGCGTGCCCGCGCTCACGAACGGGCGGGTCGACGCGATCAGCACCGACGACACGATCCTGCTCGGCCTGCTCGACCAGCATCCGGACCAGTTCCGGCTGGTGCTCAAGCCGTTCGGGCGCGAGCCGTACGGGATGGGCGTGCCCAAGCAGGACGTCGCCTTCCGCGACTACCTCAACGGCCTGATCGCGGGCTGGCTGCGCGACGGGCAGTGGGACCGCGCCTACAAGGACACCATCGGCGTCTCCGGCGCGACGTCCGACGCTTCCAGGCCCGGCGACCACCGGCCCTGATCGAACTCAGATCGATCAATCACTGAGCAGAACGCGCACAAGCCTTTCGGTGACACATACGGCTCCTACGGTTACGCCATCGCTGACCGAGACAAGGAGCGTGACGCATGACCGAGGCCGACCTGATCGTCCTGGACCAGGTCAACAAGCGCTACGGCGACCACCATGTGCTCAGGGACGTCAACCTGAACGTCAGGCAGGGCGAGGTCGTCGTGATCATCGGCCCGTCCGGCGCCGGGAAGTCGACTCTGTGCCGGGCGATCAACCGTCTGGAGACGATCGACTCCGGCACGATCACCCTGGACGGTACGCCGCTGCCCGCTGAGGGCAAAGCGCTGGCCAGACTCCGCGCCGAGGTGGGCATGGTGTTCCAGTCCTTCAACCTCTTCGCGCACAAGACCGTCCTGGACAACGTCGTCCTCGGCCAGGTCCACGTGCTGAAGCGGCCGAAGGCGGAGGCCGTGCGCAGGGCCCAGGAACTGCTCGACCGGGTCGGCATCGGCGGTCAGGCCGCCAAGTTCCCCGCCCAGCTCTCCGGCGGGCAGCAGCAGCGGGTGGCCATCGCCCGCGCGCTGGCCATGGACCCCAAGGCGATCCTCTTCGACGAGCCCACCTCGGCCCTCGACCCGGAGATGGTCAACGAGGTGCTCGACGTCATGACCTCGCTGGCCCGCGAGGGCATGACCATGGTGGTCGTCACCCACGAGATGGGCTTCGCCCGTCGCGCGGCCGACCGGGTCGTCTTCATGGCCGAGGGCGAGATCGTCGAGCAGAACACCCCCGACGCGTTCTTCGGAGCCCCGAACAGCGAGCGCGCCCAGTCCTTCCTCGCCAAGATCCTCACTCACTAAGGAGCCGTCATATGTTCGGCAGGTCCCTTTACGCGACCTTCGCGGTGGTCGCGCTCGCCGCCACCGCCACCGCCTGTGGCAGCGCCGAGGCCAGCAACGCCTCGATCGTCGACAAGGCCAAGAACGACAAGAAGCTGGTCGTCGGCGTGAAGGCCGACCAGCCGGGGCTGGGGTTGCGCACGCCCGACGGCAGCTTCGCCGGGTTCGACATCGAGGTCGCCAAGTACGTGGCCAAGCAGCTCGGTGTGGAGGCCAAGGACGTCACGTTCAAGGAGACCGTGTCGGCCAACCGCGAGGCGTTCATCGAGCAGGGCCAGGTGGACATGGTGGTGGCCACGTACTCCATCACCGACGCCAGGAAGCAGAAGGTGTCCTTCGCCGGGCCGTACTTCGTGGCCGGGCAGGCCCTGCTGGTCAGGGCCGACGACACGGCGCTGACCGGGCCCGAGACGCTGAACGGCAAGAAGCTCTGCTCGGTCGCCGGCTCGACCCCGGCGCAGAAGGTCAAGGCGGAGTACTCCAAGGAGGTGCAGCTGCAGGAGGAGCGGACGTACTCGGCGTGCGTGGACCGCGTCCTCGGCGGCCAGCTCGACGCGCTCACCACCGACAATGTCATCCTCGCCGGCTACGCCGCCCAGTACGGCGGCAAGCTCAAGGTGGTCGGCCAGCCGTTCAGCACCGAGAAGTACGGCATCGGGCTGAAGAAGGACGACACGGCCGGGCGCAAGGCGATCAACGACGCGCTGGAGAAGATGTTCTCCGACGGCAGCTGGACGAAGGCGCTGCAGGCCAGCGTCGGCGCCTCCGGCTTCACCCTCCCGCAGGCCCCGCAGCTGGAGCGCTACTGATCCATGGAAGCGCTGCTGTTCGAACGCGACACGATCTTCGCCGCGTTCTGGATGACGATACGGCTGACGGCGGTCAGCGCGCTCGGCTCTCTCGTGCTGGGGACGCTGCTGACCGGCATGCGGGTGGCCCCGCTGGCCTCCCTGCGCGGCGCGGCCAACTTCTACGTGACCATGATGCGCAACACGCCGCTCACGCTGGTGCTGATGTTCACCGGCCTCGGCGTCGGGGCGCAGCTCGGCGTGGAGCTGTCGGATGACATCGCGACCAACAACTTCTGGCTCGCCGTCATCGGGCTGACCGCCTACACCTCGGCGTTCGTCTGCGAGGCCCTGCGGTCGGGGCTCAACACGGTGCCGGTCGGGCAGGCGGAGGCGGCCCGGTCGCTCGGGCTGGGCTTCACGAAGACGCTCGGGCTGATCACGCTGCCGCAGGCGTTCCGCGCCGTGGTGGCGCCGCTGGGCAGCATCATGATCGCGCTGACCAAGAACACCACGATCGCGCTCGTGGTCGGCGTGGGTGAGGCGTCCGTGCGGATGCGGGAGATGATCGAGACGTACGGAGACCAGGTCCTCGAGATCTTCCTCGGCTTCGCCGCCGGGTTCGTGCTGCTGTGCCTGCCGATGGGGCTGCTGTTCGGCTGGCTGTCGCGGCGGATGGCGGTGGCCCGATGAGCTACGCGAACCTTTACGAGCGGCCCGGGCCGCGCGGGATCCGGCGCAACCGGCTGCTGGCGGCGGTCGTCGCGCTCGTGCTGCTGGGGCTGGCGTACGTGGTCTACGTGCGCTTCGACGCCAAGGACCAGTGGGCGGCCGACAAGTGGACACCGCTGCTGCGCGGGGACGTCTGGGCCACCTTCATCCTGCCGGGGCTGGCCGGGACCATCGGCGCGGCCGTGGTGGGGGTGGTGCTGGCGGGCCTGTTCGGCCTCGTCTTCGCCACCGCCCGGATGTCGGACCACCGGTGGATCCGGGTGCCCGCGGCCGCGGTGGTGGAGTTCTTCAGGTCCGTGCCGCTGCTGCTGCTGATCTTCTTCGCCTTCTTCGGCTCGTACATGCTGATCGGCGTGAACATCTCGGCCTTCGCCGCCGTCGTCTTCGGGCTCACGCTCTACAACGGCTCGGTGATCGCGGAGATCATCCGGGCCGGGGTGCAGAGCCTGCCGCGCGGCCAGTCCGAGGCGGCCTACGCCATAGGCATGCGCAAGGGGCAGGTGATGCGCCTCGTCCTGCTGCCGCAGGCGTTCCGGACCATGATGCCCGCCATCGTCAGCCAGTTCGTGGTGCTGCTGAAGGACTCGGCGCTGGGGCTCATCGTGGGCTTCGACGAGCTGGTGAACCGAGGGTTGAACGGGATCGCCGCCAACTTCAAGAACACCATCCCGGCGGCCATCCTCATCGCGGCCATCTTCATCCTGATCAACCTCTCCCTCGACCGCCTCGCCACCCGGCTCTCCACCCGCCTCGGCACCAGCCGCTGACCCGCCACCCCTCCCCTTCAGCCCGGCCACCGCACGGCCCACCCCCTCGCCGTGCCCGGAGATCCGAATAGCACACCTCTTAACACCACTCACCAACTCTCAA
>NZ_JBSFTC010000349.1:0-10693 GCF_053590415.1 Nonomuraea sp. NPDC003201 | reverse complement strand
GGTCTTGATCGAACGGGTGCCGAGCATCGCCGCCCGCTGGTCCGCGCCGACCCGGTCAACCCCGGGCAGGCCGTGCAGGAAAGCTCGCAACGCCGAGTCGGACGAGGCGACGTCCGCGAGCGAGGTAGTCACAGTTGACACCAACACAGCATCGCCGACCAGGGCCGTGAGCTCCAAACCGGACCGCCTTAGGCGGTCGGCCCCGGGGGTCTTAGGCATGTCGTACGCGTCGGCGTACCGGAGATAAGGCATCCACCCGATGTGGCAGGCAGGGCCTTAGACCGAGTCTTAAAGGTGTCAGGAAGAAGCACGAAATTTCAGGAGACACACCATGCACCCCGAGATCGAGTACGAGCTCATGAAGAACCACGCGAGCGAGCTCCGCAGGGCCGCCGCCGAGCACCGGCGGGTACGCGAGGCCGAGAGGGCCAACAAGTCCGAGCGCCGCTCGGTCTTCGGCAAGCTCCGTTTCTCATGACCATCCCACGAGAGCCCGGCCACCACCTCCCTCGTGGCCGGGCCTCGAAACCCCCGTAAAGGGACCCCCATAAAAGCGTCGAAAGTAATCGATCGGGCATGACATGCTGGATGACATGCGGGGACGTTCTGTCAGTCCCGTCTTCGTCGGGCGGGAAGAGGAGCTGGCGGCTCTGTCTGAAAGCTTCGACGAGGCACGAAAAGGCACGGTGACGGCCGTCCTGCTCGGCGGCGAGGCCGGGGTCGGCAAGACCAGGCTCATCCAGCGCTTCGCCGAGCAGTGCCAGGCCTGTGGCGCCCACGTGCTGTTCGGCGGCTGCGTGGAGCTGTCCACGGAGGGTCTGGCCTATGCGCCGTTCACCGCCGCGCTCCGGCAGCTCGTCAGGGAGCAGGGCCCCGCGGCCGTCGCCGGGCTGCTGCCGGACGGCGCCGAGCGCGATCTCGCGCGGCTGCTGCCCGAGTTCGGCGAGCCGAGCGGCGACGGCGAGACCGACACCGGCCGCGCCCGGCTCTTCGAGCAGTTCCTCACCCTCCTCGAACGCCTGGCCCTCGCCCGTCCCACCGTCCTCGTCATCGAGGACATCCACTGGGCCGACAGGTCCAGCCGCGATCTCATCGCCTTCCTCAGCCGCAACCTGCACACCCCGCAGGTGCTGATCGTCATGACCTACCGCTCCGACGACCTGCACCGCCAGCATCCGCTCCGGCCGGTGCTGGCCGAGCTGGGCAGGGTGAGCGGCGTGCACCGGCTCGACCTGCCCCGCCTGTCGCGGGACGAGGTCGCCCAGCAGATGGCCGGCATCCTCGGCGAGGTCCCCCAGTACGCCAAGGTCGAGAAGGTCTACGAGCGCAGCGAGGGCATCCCGCTGTTCGTGGAGGCCATGCTGGAGGGCGAGGACTGCGCGTTCCCCGAGTCCATGCAGGACCTCATCCTCAACTCCGTCGAACGGCTGCCCGAGGAGACCCAGCGCCTGCTGCGTGTCGCCGCCGCCGGCGGCATCCGGGTCAGCCACAAGCTGCTGGCCGCCGTGAGCGGCCTGTCCGACGTCGAGCTGGAGGCCGCGCTGCGCCCGGCCATCGCGGGCAACGTCCTGCAGATCGCCGACAACCGCGCCTACGTCTTCAGGCACTCGCTCATCCGCGAGGCCGTGCACGACGAGCTGCTGCCCGGCGAGCACCAGCGGCTGCACGCCAGGTTCGCCGAAGAGATCTCCAAGGACCGCGGGCTGGTCCCGCCGGGCCGCGCCGCCGTCGAGCTGGCACACCACTGGTACGGCGCCCGCAACGACACCTGGGCGCTGATCTCCGCCTGGGAGGCGGCGCAGAAGTCGTTCAAGGCGTTCGCGTACACCGAGGCCGTCCCGCTGCTCGAACGCGTCCTCATGCTGTGGGAGCGCGTGCCCGACGCGGCCGAGCTCATCGACGCCGACCACACCGCCGTCCTCGAACGCGCCTCGGAGGCCGCGAACGCCGGCGGCGAGGCCGACAAGGGCGCCAAGTTCGTCAAGGCCGCGCTGTCGGAGCTGGACGAGGCCAAGGAGCCCGGCCGCGTCGCGCAGCTCATCGTGCGGCGGGTGGGGTTCAAGAACGCCAAGGGGCAGCTCGGCGTCATCGAGGACCTCCGGCACGCGCTGCGGCTCGTGCCCGAGAACGGCGCCGACCGCGCCGAAGTGGTCTCGGTGCTGAGCCGCCACCTCATGTTGCGGGGCGAGATCGCCGAGGCGAGCGAGCTGATCACCGAGGGGCTGCGCCTGGCCAGGGAGCTCGGCGACGGCTGCCTCGAAGCCGACCTGCTGATGAACCTGGCGCTGGGCCACTCCCTCAACGGCGAGAACGAGTCCACGATCACCGTGAACGAGCAGGCGCTGGAGATCGGCACGGCGGCGGGGTCCGCCCGCCTGATCACCAGGGCGGTCGGCAACAACATCGACGCGCTGATCGACATGGGCCGCCACGAGGAGGCGCTGCGCCTGGCCGAGCACGGCTGGGAGCTCGCCAAGAAATACGGCAGGCTGCGCGGCAGCGGGCTGTTCATCAAGAACAACTGGGCCGAGGCGCTGGAGGCGATCGGCCGCTGGGACGAAGCCATCGAGATCATCGAAGGCGCGCTCGGTCACGGCCCCGTCCTGCGCCACCGGTACGCGCTCCTGCGCGTCCGCGCCGACATCGCCCTGGCCAGGGGCGAGCTGCAACTGGTCGAGGGCATCCTGTCAGAGGTCGGCGTGCTGAAGGACCGGCCCGAGGAGTTCGTCCAGGACATCATCAACAACGCCCGCCTGCACATCGGCTGGCACCTGACGAAGGGCGAGCCGGGGGCCGCGCTCAGCGTGGCCGAGCGCGTGCTCTCGCACCACAAGCAGTCCAGCAAGGCCATGCTCAGCTGGCGGCTGCTCTCGCTGCTCCGCACGGTCTGCGACGCCGCCGAGGCCACCGAGCCCGAACGGGCCGCCGCGGTGCGCGAGCTGGCCGCGGAGGTGGCGGCCGAGCTGTCGGTCATCGGGCCGGTCGTGGAGGCGTACCGGCTGTCCTACACCGGCGACTTCGACGCCGCCGCGGCGGCCTGGGAGCGGCTCAACCGCCCGCACAACCAGGCCAAGGCCCTGCTGCGGGCGGCCACCGCGGCCGCGCGTGGGGGCGACCGCGAGGGGGCGGCGGCCCGGCTGAAGGTGGCGCGCCCGCTGGCCCAGGCGTTGCGCGCGACGCCGCTGATCGAGGAGATCGAGGCGCTGTCGCGCCGGGTGGGCGGGGTTCAGCCCGCCCAGGAGCCCTCCGAGCTGCTGACTCCGCGCGAGCTGGAGGTGCTGCGGCTGGTGACCCAGGGCAGGACCAACCGGGACATCGCGACCGAGCTGTTCATCTCGGCGAAGACGGTGAGCGTGCACGTGTCCAACATCCTGGCCAAGCTCGGCGTCACCACCCGCGGCGAGGCCGCCGCCGCGGCCCACCGCCTCTCGCTACTGTCCCCCTGATCCGATAAGCGCTTCCGCCAGGAGGACGACGCCGAAGATCGCGAACGCCGCCGCGGCGCCGTACCGGATGACCTTCTCCGGCAGGTGCTTGCCCAGCAGCCGTCCCACCAGGATCGCCAGCGCGTCCGCCGCCACCATGCCGACGGTCGAGCCGATCCAGGTGCCGAGCCAGCCGTGCTGCGTGGCCAGCGTGATGGTGGCCAGCATCGTCTTGTCGCCCAGCTCGCTCAGGAAGAACGCCACGGTCACCGCGATCAGGGCGTTCCTGGTGGTGCGCTGGGCCTTCTTCGACTCGTCCTCGGTCAGCTCGTCCCCGCGCAGCGTCCACGCCGCGAACCCGAGGAAGGCCAGCCCCGCCACCACCGCGATGGCCGTCGTCGGCAGCGCGTCACCGATCAGCCCGCCCAGGGCGACGCTGGCCAGGTGCACGAGGGTCGTGGCGATAGTGATGCCCGCGAGCACGGGCCAGATCTTGAAACGGGTCGCGAACGTCATCGCCATGAGCTGACTCTTGTCGCCGAGCTCGGCCACGAAGATGACGGCAAGACTGATCCAGAACGCTTCCAACGGTCCCCTTCCGCGCGACCGAGCCGGAAGCGGCGACCCGGGGAGATTCGGGCACGACTTCGGCCCGGCAGCGTCTCATTGCACAACTGCCAGGCCGAAGGTCTCGTCCGCCCGTATGAGGCCCGTGTGACCGGGCGCGATGAAGCGCCAGTATGTCGATCACACGATTGGGACTACTCCCCTTCGGAAATTCCAACCAACCATAACAGCCCGCGAACGGGACCTATTCCCCGAGGCCCGAGCACGGCCTTCTCCCGTCCCCCCGTCCCCGAGGCCCGAGCACGGGCTCGTTGACCAGCGCGACCCCGAGCTTCCCCCGGACTCCTATTCCCCGAGCTCGCAGCCGACGAGCACAGGCTCGTTGACCAGCGTGACCCCGAACTTCTCCCGCACCCCGTCCCTGACCTCCCTGGCCAGCGCGATCAGGTCGCCGGTGGTGGCGACCCCGTCGGGGTTGGTCAGCGCGAGCGTGTGCTTGGTGGAGATGCGTACGGGCCCACGCGCGTACCCCTTCGGGTAGCCCGCCTGCTCGATCAGCCACGCGGCGGGCACCTTGACCGCCCCGCCGGGCAGCTCCCAGCGCGGATGGCCCGAGGCGCGGGAGGCCAGCTCCGCGGCCTCCTCGGGCGCGAGGATCGGGTTGGTGAAGAACGAGCCGGCGCTGCGGGTGTCGGGATCGTCCGGGTCGAGCACCATGCCCTTGCCGCGCCGCAGCGCCAGCACGGCCTCACGGGCCTGCGCGAGCGGCACCCTCCCGCCGGGCTCCGCATCCAGCCTGCGGGCCAGCTCCTCGTACGCCAGCGGGCCGGACATTTCCGAAATATCCAGCGCGTACGTCACCGCGAGCACCACGTGCCGTGCCAGGTCGCGCTTGAAGGCGCTGTCACGGTAGGAGAACCCGCACTGCCGCGCCTCCAGATCCACCACCTGCCTGGTGCGGCGGTCGTAGGCACGCACGCACCAGACGGTCTGGGCCACCTCCTGCCCGTACGCGCCGACGTTCTGGATGGGCGTCGAGCCGACCAGCCCGGGGATGCCCGACATGCACTCGATGCCCGACCAGCCCTCGGCCACGGCGCGGGCGACCAGCGGATCCCAGTCCTCGCCCGCCTCGACCGTGACCAGCACCTGCTCGCCGTCGCGCGAGACGGTCACGCCCTGGGTCGAGACCTTGATGACCAGCCCGTCGAAGCCCTCGTCGGCCACCACGACGTTGCTGCCCCCGCCGAGCACCAGCGTGGGCAGCCCCTTCATGTCCGCCTCGGCCACCAGGGACACGAGGTGCTCCGCCGTGGTCGCTTCGGCGAAGTCGCGGGCGGGGCCGCCTAGGCGCAGCGTGGTATACGGCGCGAGCATCTCCATGGGCCAATAGCTTATGAGGTGCCCAGTATGCGCAGCACGCGGTCGAAGTTCCGGCGGGACTCCCGTGCGTCGTAGTCGGGGTCCACATCGTGCGATCCCAGCCGCACGGCGGGCAGCGGCTCCTCGGGCACGACCAGCTCTCTGCGCCCTTGCCGGTCTCGCTGGTTGGACCCCTGCTGGTTGGACCCCTGGAGGGACCCTTGCTGGTGGGGCTCCTGCTGGAGTGCGAGGGAGAGCGCCAGATCGGCGTTCCTGCCGTAGCCGGCGTCCTCGGGCAGGGCTCCGAGCGCCGGGGCCCGGCGTACCGCCATGAGCTCCCCCGTCAGCGCCCGCACCCTCCTTGGCCCGGCCGTGCCCGGCCCCGGCTCCACCACGCGGACCGGCTCCGGCTCCCCGTCCGGGAAGTCCACGCCCCTCCACCCGGCCGCCACGGCGCCCCCCGCGACGGCCGCGACCAGCGGGGTCAGCGCGTCGCCGCAGAGCTCGACGTTCGTGTCCATGAGCACGTGCACGTCCGCCTCGTCGAGCCGCAGCAGCTTGGCGCGGCATTCGCCCCAGGTGGCCGTACCCCCTCGCCAGTGCGGCTCCTCGGCCACGTGCCACACGGCGATCCGGTCCGGATGCCGGTCGGCCAGCTCGTCCAGCACCTCACCGGCGCCGTCGACGTCTCCGAGGTCGAAGGCGAGCACGCGCGCGTTCGTGTGCTCGACGATCGATCCCACGCTCTTCCTGACGTCCTCCGGCCAGCCGTCGACCAGCAGGCTCACGGTGACGGTGACGTCCTTGGTCTCCGTACGCTGGCGTTCCAGCTTGACGCCGAGCTCGTCGAGGCGGTTGGTGGCCAGCGAGCTGTCCCAGACGCGCTGAGCGTGCAGCATGGTGTCACCCGTGTCGCCCCGCTGCCCGGGATCGCCGGAAAAGCCCAGCTCGGCAGCGGGATCAAGCCGAGCATGCGCCCCTGCCCCTTCCGCCTTGCCCTTCGCACCGGCCGTTTCGGCTTCGGTCACCTTGGCCTTCCCGCTGGCCGTACCGGCTTCGGTCGCCCTGGCCTTCGTGTCGGCCGTACCGGCTTCGGTCGCCCTGGCCTTCGTGTCGGCCGTACCGGCTTCGGTCGCCCTGGCCCTTGCGCCGACAGTCCCGGTTTCGGTGCCGCCCGCGGTGTCCCGTCCGGTGCCGGAGCTGCCCGCCACCCTCTCGACCCGCGCCGGCCGAAGGTGGGCGGGCGGCTTGGCATCGGTCACAGCGGAAACGGGGATCGATCGAACTGTGGGCCAAACTCGTCGCGCGGCTTCGTTCATAGACGTCACGCGTACCCGAGACCCGCCCGAAATATCACCCGGCCGGCCGCCGCGTCAGGACAGCTGGACCACCGCGCGGGCCTTGGACAGCACCTTCTGATCGCCCGACCTGGCGGTGAGCCCGATGACCACCCGCTTGTCCTCCAGCTTCTCCTCCACCACCCCGCTGACCGAGACCGTCGCCCCCTGATCGTCGTCGGGAACGACCACCATCGACGAGAACCGCACCCCGAAGTCCACCACCGCCCCGGGATCCCCGGCCCAGTCCGTGACGAACCGCCCGGCCTGCGCCATCGTGTACATCCCATGCGCGATCACGTCGGGCAGCCCCACCATCTTGGCGAACCGCTCGTTCCAGTGGATCTGGTTGAAGTCCCCGGAAGCCCCGGCGTACATCACCAGGTTGAGCCGGCGCACGTTGTAATCGGCGGCCGGGATCTCCTGCCCGACCTCGACCTCGTCGTACTTCACCGTGGCGGTCATCTCAACCGGCCCCTCCGCGCTCGACGATCGTGTTGTAGGTGACGCAGACCGGCTCGCCGTCGACGGTCGTCACTTCGCTCCTGACCGTCAGCAGCTCGTTCCGCCCGGCCGTGCGGATGTCAGTGATCGTCGCGGTCGTGACGAGCTGGTCCCCGGCGCAGACCTGCCGGACGTACTCGAAGCGCTGCTCGCCGTGGACGACCATGGCGAGGTTCAGCCCGAGATCGGGATCGACGAGCGCCTCGCCCCCGCTCTGCAGGCTGAACACGATGGGGAACGTGGGCGGCGCGATCACATCGGGATATCCGGCGGCCTGGGCGGCCTCTTTGTCCCGGTAGAGCGGGTTGTTGTCACCGATCGCGGCGGCGAATTCCCTGATCTTCACCCGGCTGACCTCGTACGGCGCGCTGGGCGAATAGGTCCTGCCCACGAAGTCTCGGTTCAAGGCCATCAGTGCTCCCTCGCATGTCACCAACCGAGCGCTGCTGAGGCCGACGGTAACAGAACAAGGTTCGGCTGTCGCTGGTGATTATCTTGATTTTGCCCCGCGAACTTTCCCGCCGCTGGGCCCTTCCAAAACTCCCGCCATAACCACCGCCTTCTCTCGGCACGACGGCCAGCGCACACGACACCGCCCACCCGTCACTGCGCCCGCTGCCCCGCACACGGCCACCCGCAGTCAGCGCGTCCGCCGACCGTTTCGGGACCAGCCAGCATCACGGCACCCCCAGGGCCGACATCGCCACGGCACCCTCAGGACCGGCCAGCATCACGGCACTCTCAGGGCCGACCATCGTCACGGCACCCGTCACGCCGCCCGATGTCCCGCGCGGCCGACCACCCTCAGAACGCCCGCCAACCTCACAGAACCAGCCACCATCACTGCGCCCACCGACCCACACCCGGCCGACCACATCACTGCGCACCGGCCCACACGCAGCCGACCCCAGTCACAGCGCCTGCCGACCCTCTCGGAAGCGGCCACCGCCAGAACGTCCAGCGCCCCCCACAGGGCCGGCCAGCGTCACGATGCCACCGCCCCGTTCCAAGGAGGCCAACCACCGTCACGACACCCGCCACAGCGCCCACTGACCAGCGCACAGCCGACCGCACTCAGCGCGCTCACCGACCCTCTCGGGACGCCCACCGTCACAACGCCCACCGCCCCCACAGGGCCAGCCAGCGTCACGATGCCGTCGCCCGTCCCAGAAAGGCCAACCACCATCACGGCACCCGTCACAGCACCCACCGACCCGCATGCGGCCGACCACCATCAGGGCGCCAACCAACCCCTCAGGACCGGCCACTGTCACCGACGCCCACCGCCCCCTCCCAGGAGGCCAACCGCTCACGGTCACGACGCTCGCAGACTGCCAAGGGGCCGGTCACCCATCAAGGTGCCGGCTTGTCCCGTCTGGGTGGCGACCTGAGCCCGGCGGCGGCGCGCCGAACTGGGACCAACCCACCCCGAACACACCAGGCGCCCACCGGAACACCCCAAGGCGCCCACCCCACCGTCCCAAGGCGCCGACGGCCACTCCACCCATCCGCGCCGTCCATCAGCGTTCAGAGGGGCCCCTGGGGCCCGTGGGGAGTCGCTGAAACCCCGTACAGACGCGACAAACCGGCGCCCTGTGATAGGACGCCGGTTGTGCGATATGACGAAATGTGGGGCAGAAGCCCTGCCCGGAGACCTAGCGGGTCTCGCGGTGCGCGCGGTGGCAGCGGCAGTTGGGGCAGTACTTCTTCAGCTCAAGCCGATCCGGGTCGTTGCGCCGGTTCTTCCGCGTGATGTAGTTGCGGTGCTTGCACTCCTGGCAGGCCAGCGTGATCTTCGGCCTAACGTCGGTGGCAGCCACTTGGGAGTGCCTTTCTACGTTCGGGACATGGACACGCCCGTACCCAGGCCTGATGACCTGGGAGTGGGCAGTAGCGGAGGCCGGACTTGAACCGGCGACACAACGATTATGAGCCGTTTGCTCTGCCTGACTGAGCTACTCCGCCTTTGGGCCGGTAACGACCCCGGCCCCGTAGAGGATACCCGACACAGCGAGCACATTCGTAACTCGCCCGATCGGGTGGGGTGCTCCCAGTATGCCTCAGGAACCCCCGACAACCGAAATCCATTACCAATCGGCGATGCTCGCCCCCGAACAGCCGACTCCACCTGAAGATCAAGCAGTGGAGGAGGCAAGCGTAGCAGCGACCGGCGCGACGCGCACAACCCCTGAGAGGCCTTGGTTCTCGCCGTGGCGCACATGATCCCGCCCGGCCCCGTGCGGCCGTAAGAGCCGTACCTTTTGGGCATGAGCTTCGTGGGCACTCCCCGGCCACGTCCGCGCTGGCACCACGCGCACACGGATCTGGAGGACTTCGCGATCGTGAGCTACCGGGTGGACGCCGACGCGCTCGCCCGGCACCTGCCCGAGGGTTTCGCGCCCATGGAGGCAACCTTCGGGGACGGGCCCGGAGCCCTGGTCTCCGCCGTCGCCTTCCGCGACCGGGACTTCCACTTCCGGTTCCTGCCGCAGGCGTCGATCAACTGCGGGCAGATCAACTACCGGGCTTACGTCACCGCGTACGGCAAGGCGGGCGTCTGGTTCTTCGGTACCCGTCTGGACCACCCCGTCGTGGCGATCCCGCAGCACCTGTGGGGCATGCCGTGGCACCGCGACCACATCCGCATCGGCGCCGACTGGCTGGGCACCCCGGTCCGCTGGCGCCTGGAGTCCACCGATGGCCGGTGTGAGGCGGTCGAGCTTCCGCAGGCCCCGGCGCTGCTGGACGGCTTCACGGACGATTCGGACTGGCTGGAGCAACTCACCCACCCGACCGAGGGCTGGTACCGGCGTAGAGACGGCAGGGTGGGCGCCTACAGCATCTGGCACCCGGTCATGCGACCCCGGCACCTGGAGGCCACCGTCGCCAGGTTTCCCTTCTTCGAGCGCCTGGGGTTGATCACGCCCGACACGCCCCCGCACTCGGTCCTGGCGCAGGCCCGGATCCCCTTCGACATCCACACCCCACCGCACCGCTTCCACCCGCACGGGTGACCACGCGGTTCGGCCGCGACCGGTACGCGGGGCACGCCCTTCCCCTGACGCCCGCTCGGGACGCGCCTCGCCCCCTCCCCAAATGCGAGCCCGACCCGCGGAGTGGGTGCGCCGCAGCCCATCCGGGCCTCTTCCACAGGGCGGACGCGACACAGGGCGGGGTGACCTCCGAATGCGTGGGCGGCGCAGGGGATAGGCCCCGGGCGTGGGCGGCCTCTGAATGTGGGCGCGGCCCAGCCCAGCCAGCGCGTCTCCGAAGGGCGGGTGTGGCGCCGCAAGACGAGCAGCCCGCAGGGTGAGCATGCCTCCGCAGGGTGGGCGCGGCATCGCAGGGTGGGCCGCTCCTCTGGAGGACGAGGGCGGCCTCCGGAAGGCGAGCGCACCCCCGCAAGGCGGCGTGGCGACGCAAGGCGGCGTGGCGACGCAAGGCGGCGTGGCGACGCAAGGCGGCGTGGCGACGCAAGGCGGCGTGGCGACGCAAGGC
>NZ_JBSFTC010000348.1:0-10729 GCF_053590415.1 Nonomuraea sp. NPDC003201 | reverse complement strand
CCGCGGGCTGCTCCGCGGCCGGCTCCTGGGCGCGGGCCCGGCGCGGCGGCGTGTCCTGGTCGAGGGTGGCGTCGGGCGTGTCCTGCCAGGCCGCCAGCGGGGGATCGGGCCGGTGAGGCTGGGTCTGGTACGGGGCCGTCTGCTGGCGGGACGGCGCGGTCAGCCGCAGCAGCACGTCACGCATCGCGGGGCGGGAGCCGGGATCCTTGGCCAGGCAGGCCAGCAGGATCTCGCGTACCGGCCCGCGCAGCTCGCCCATGCGCGGCTCGTCCTTCAGGATGCGGTTGATCACCGCGGGCAGCGAGTCGTCCCCGAACGGCGGCACCCCCGTGGCCGCGGAGACCATCACCGACCCCCACGCGAACACGTCCGCCGCCGCCCCGCCCGCCTGCCCGGCGAGCTGCTCGGGCGCCATGTACGCGGGCGTGCCGACGAAGGTGCCGGTCGCCTTCACGCCGGTGCCGAGCGCCCCGGCGATGCCGAAGTCCACCACCCGCGGCCCGTCGGGCCCGATCAGGACGTTCGCCGGCTTGAAGTCCCCGTGCACGACCCCGGCCTGGTGGATGGCGTCCAGCGCGGTCGCGGTCGCCACGGCGAGCCGCTGCAGCTCCGCCCCGCCGAGCCGGCCGACCTGCTGGAGCGAGGGTCCGTCCACGTACTCGGACACGATGTACGGCCTGCCGCTGGTCGAGGCGTCGAGCACCTGCGCGAGGCAGAACGGCTCGACCTTGCGCGCGGCGGCGATCTCCGTGGCGAGGCGGCCGTCGACGGAGAGCCCCTCACGCAGCACCTTGACGGCGATCGGGGTTCCGTTGCGGGCCTGGCCGAGGTAGACGACACCATGGCCGCCCGCGCCGAGCCGACCGACCAGCCGGTAGGGTCCCACCGTTGCCGGGTCGCCCTCGCGGAGGGGTTCGACGTTGGGCATGAGGGGAGTGACTCCTGTGACGGCTGAGATCAGAACTCCAGCACCCTACTGGCAAAAGTCAAGAATTGTCAGAGATTAGGCTGATCAACTGGGAAGAAAGGGGTAAGCCGGGTGCACTCGCTGGAGGACTACGCCCGAGGCGTACGGGCCGGGTCCCGTACGTGGATCGCCCGCGCGATCACGCTGGTCGAGTCGACCAGGCCCGACCACAACGTCCTGGCGCAGCGCCTGCTCGTCGAGCTCACCCCGCTGTCCGGCCACGCGCGCCGGATCGGGATCTCCGGCGTGCCCGGCGTGGGGAAGTCCACGTTCATCGACGCGCTCGGCACGATGCTGACCGCGCAGGGCCACAAGGTGGCCGTGCTGGCCGTCGACCCCTCCTCCACCAGGACGGGCGGCAGCATCCTCGGCGACAAGACCCGCATGGCCCGCCTGTCGGTCGACCCCGCCGCGTTCATCCGCCCCTCGCCCACCTCCGGCACCCTGGGCGGCGTCACCAAGGCGACCAGGGAGGCCATGGTCGTCGTGGAGGCCGCCGGCTTCGACGTCGTGCTGGTCGAGACCGTCGGCGTGGGCCAGTCGGAGACCGCGGTGGCCGACATGGTGGACACGTTCCTGCTGCTCACGCTGGCCCGCACCGGCGACCAGCTCCAGGGCATCAAGAAGGGCGTGCTGGAGCTCGCGGACGTCATCGCGGTCAACAAGGCCGACGGCGAGCACGAGCTGCCCGCCAGGAAGGCCGCGCGGGAGCTGGCGGGCGCGCTGCGCATGCTCCGCTCCGACTCCACGCCGCCGCCGGTGCTCACGTGCAGCGGGCTCACCGGCGACGGGCTGGACAAGCTCTGGCGGCACGTGCTGACCCACCAGGAGTCGATCGACCTGGCCGCCAAGCGCCGCGGGCAGCAGGTCGGGTGGACGTGGACGCTGGTGCGCGACCGGCTGCTGTCCGAGCTGCGCCACGACCCCGAGGTGGCGGCGATCACCGAGGAGGTCGAGCGGGAGGTCCTGGCGGGCGAGCTGACGCCCGCGCTCGCGGCCGACCGGCTCCTGTCCGCCTTCAAACGCCCCTGAGACGGGAAGCACGCGGCGCGCTGGTCTATCCCAAATGATGGGATTGCTTTTAGAGTCGGCGTCAACACCGTCCAGGAGGTTCAGGCATGGCCAGCATTCCGTCCCTGCTGCGCGACCGGATCGCGGCGACCCCCGACGCGGAGGCGTACCGATTCCCCTCGGACGACGGCTGGGCCTCGCTGTCGTGGCGCGAGGTGGGCGACCGCGTGCGCGGGCTGGCCCTGGGGCTGGCCGGGCTGGGCTCGGGGCCCGGCAGGCGGGTGTCGATCCTCTGCTCCACCCGGGTCGAGTGGATCCTGGCCGACCTCGCGGTGCTGGCGACCGGAGCGGCCACGACCACGATCTACCCGTCCAACACGGCGGCCGAGTCGGCGTTCGTCATCACCGACTCCGGCAGCACGATCGTCATCGCCGAGAACGACGACCAGGTGGCCAAGCTCAGGTCCGTTCAGAGGGAGCTGCCCGACGTCACCCACGTCGTGGTCGTCGACGGCTCGCCCAGCGACGACGGCTGGGTGGTCACGCTCGCCTCCCTCAGCGGCGCGGTCGATGGCGAGGGCGACTACGACGCCATGGTGGACGCCATCGCCCGGGACGACCTGGCCACCCTCATCTACACCTCGGGCACCACCGGCCGCCCCAAGGGCGTGGAGCTGACCCACGACAACTGGCTCTACGTCTCCGAGGCCGTCCGCGGGCTCGGCATACTCTCCGAGTCCGACCTGCACTTCCTGTGGCTGCCGCTGTCGCACTCGTTCGGCAAGCTGCTGGAGGTCGTCATGATCGACATCGGCGTGCCGACCGCGATCGACGGCCGCCTCGACAAGATCGCCGAGAACCTCGGCGTGGTCAAGCCGACGTTCATGGCCGCCGCGCCGCGCATCTTCGAGAAGATCCACAACACGGTCGTGGCCACCGTGCGCCGTGAGGGCGGGATCAAGCTGCGCATCTTCGACTGGGCGAAGCGGACCGGCATCCGGGTCGTCAGGGCCCGCCAGCGCGGGGCGGACATCCCGGTCACCACCCGGATCGAGCACTCCCTGGCCGACCGCCTGGTCTTCGCCAAGCTCCGTGACCGGTTCGGCGGCCGGATCCGCTTCTTCATCTCCGGCGCCGCCCCGCTCTCGCAGGACATCGCCGAGTTCTTCGACGCGGCGGGCCTGACGATCATGGAGGGGTACGGGCTGACCGAGTCGTCGGCGGGCAGCTTCCTCAACCGGCCGGAGTCGGTGAAGTTCGGCACGGTCGGGCCGCCGCTGCCCGGCACCGAGGTCCGCATCGCCGAGGACGGCGAGGTCCTCATCGGCGGGCGCGGCATCATGCGCGGCTACCACGGGCTGCCGGAGGAGACGGCCGGGGCGCTGGAGGAGGGCTGGCTGCACACCGGTGACATCGGCGAACTCGACGAGGCCGGACGGCTGCGCATCACCGACCGCAAGAAGGAGCTGATCAAGACCTCGGGCGGCAAGTACGTCGCGCCCACGTACCTGGAGGGCCGGATCAAGGCGGCCTGCCCGTACGCGTCGCACGTCTTCGTGCACGGCGACCGGCGCAACTACGTCACGGCGCTGGTCACGCTCGACATGGACGTCGTCAAGCCGTGGGCCCAGGCCGAGGGGCTGCCGTCCGACCCCGAGGAGCTGCGCGAGCACCCGCGCGTGCGCGAGGAGGTCGGGCGGGCCATCGACCAGGTCAACGCCGACCAGGCCAGCTACGCCACGGTCAAGAAGTTCGCGATCCTGGCGGAGGACTTCACCGTGGAGACGGGCGAGCTGACGGCCAGCCTCAAGATCAAGCGCAAGGCCGTCGAGGAGCGCCACGGCAAGACCCTCGACTCCTTCTACGACGGGTGAGCGATCCCGCCGTGATCTCCCACCTGCCGGTGCGGCCGAGGCACTGCGACGCCCAGGCCATGATGCACGCCTCCCGCTACTACGAGTACATCGAGGACGCGTTCCTCGACTGGATCGGGGCCCGTGGCGGCTACGACCGGCTCCGGCGGGAGGGTGCCGACCTGGTGGTCAAGGCGAGCGGGTGCGAGCACCACGCGCCCGCCCGCCTCGGCGACGTGCTGGCCGTGGAGAGCGCGCCGGCCAGGGTCGGCACCACGTCGATCACGATGACGTTCACGATGCGGCGCGGGGACGAGCTGGTGGCCGTCGGCACGGTCACGTACGTGTGCGTCCGCGACGGCCACCCCGCCCCGCTCCCCGCGATGCTCACAGGGCCTCCTTCGTCGGTCCTGTAAGCATTCACTCCGTTCGCTCACAGGACCCGCTTCGCCCCCGGCAGCGACCGCACCAGGTACGCCAGCGACCAGCACAGCGGCAGCGCCACCACCAGCATGATCGCGAACTTGACGACCGCGACCGCCTCCAGCGGGCGCAGCGCGTAGCCGATGGCGACCAGCACGAGCGGGTGGATGATGTAGACGGTGAAGGCGTGGTCGGACAGGAATCGCCCGCGCGGCCCCTGCTCGGCGAACCGCTCCCGGAAGAGCACCGCCAGCCCGATGATCATGCTGACCGCGAAGGCCGACTCCCAGGTGGCCGTCAGCGCCGACGAGAGCTGCCCGCCGGTCATCCGCGAGAGCGGCAGCAGCACGGCGCTCGACACGCCCGCCACGACGAACCCGAGATGCCCCGCCCGCGCGGGCAGCGTCTCGAACCAGCCGCGCCTGAAGGCCGCGCACCCGAGGGCGAACATGGCGACGTACTGCGGCAGGAAGTCCGGCGTCGGCAGCCCGAGCACCGGCACGTACGTGCCGGTCGGCACCGGGATGCGCCACAGGAACGTGGCGAGGGACAGGCCCAGGACGAACAGCACGACCGACCGGAGCCGCAGCGGCTCGGGGCGCGGATCGGCCGCCGGTCGCCGGCTCCGCCACCACGCGTACACCAGCGCGAAGACGATCAGCACCTCGGCGAACCACATGGGCCCCGGGTCCCACGAGCCCAGGTAGTACTGCCAGTAGGGCAGCTCCGGGCGCTGCGCGAGCCCGCCGAAGTTCACCAGCGGCCGCAGCAGGACGAGGAAGACGAGCAGCGGGATGCCCAGCCGAACCAGCCGGTCCCGCACGAAGGCGCGCGAGCCCTTGCGGTCGTACGAGCCGGGGGTGAAGAAGCCGGAGATGAGGAAGAAGAACCCCATGAAGAACGCCTGGTTGAACACCACCAGGATGTCGAGCGCGACCCCCGACGGGTCCTTGGCGGGCTCGGTGTAGAACCACAGGGGGATGTTCCCGTACGTGACCGCGGCGTGGTGGGCCACCACCAGCGCGGTCAGCACGATCCGCAGGTTGTCGATCGAGTGGAGCCGGGTCCTCGGCTCGGTCTTCATATCCTGCATGCCCTTTCGAAGAGGTCGGCGAGTTCGCGCGCGTGCGCGTCGAGGTCGTGGTCGGGATAGGCGGCCCAGTAGCCGAACATGCTGTCCATGGCGGCCGACACCGAGACGGACATGACGCGGAGGTCGAAGTCCCTGAACTCGCCGGTGCGCTGCCCGAGTTGGAAGATCATCTCGATTGCCCGGTAGATCTCCTCGCTGGTGTGCACGCCGTAGCGGGGTTTGCCGTCGGCGCCGCGCAGGTTGTTGAAGATCTCGCCGAGCGCCAGGATCTTCGAGCGGTGCTTGCGCATGTGCGCGGCGTTGGCGACGAAGTACGTCCGCAGCAGGGCGCCGGCCCCCTCCACGCCCTCCATCGCCGCCAGCACGTGATCGGCGGCCTCCGTGTAGGCGCGGGTGACCACCTCCTCCATCAGTTCGTCCTTGCCGGCGAAGTGGTAGGAGATGACGCCCTTGCTGATGCCCGCGTGCTTGGCGATGCGCGCAAGGGACGCCTGGGCGAACCCGACGTCGGCGATCACCTCCACGGCCGACGCCACGATCTGCGCGCGCCTGGCCTCTTCGATGAACGAACGGCGCTTCTGGCCGTCCGGTTCAATTTCTGACCGCATGGCCAAAATTTAACACATGCGGCCAGAAACGGCGACGCTCGTCGCCTCGCGCCTCAGCTCAGCCGGGACCGGTAGACCGCCCTGGCCTGCTCCAGCAGGGACACGTGGTCGCCGAACTGGTAGACGCCGGTCAGGCGGCCGTACTGCCTGATGAGCTCCTCCAGCAGGTCGAGCCACTCCAGGCACCACACGACGTCCTCGCGCCGGGCGACCCGCCGCCCGTCCACCTCCACGTAGACGGGGCTGGTCAGGGCGTACCCGGTGGAGGCCAGGGTGCGGGGGTGCCGGTCGCACAGGACCTCGGCCACCACGTACGTGGACGCGTCCATCGTGAGGTCGGCCGTCGCGATCAGCGGCTCGTCGAGGGCCCGCCCGGGTTCGTTCGTCAGCCGCGCGGCCCGGGCCCGCACGCCCTCCGCCGTGCGGATGCGCACCGCCGCGACCTCGGGGCCGACGGCGGTGGCCGTGACGCGGACGAGCTGCCCCGCGCGGGCCTGGATCACGTGGCCCGGGCCGTGACCGCCCACCGACAGCTCCAGCCAGGGGCCGGTGGTGGCGAACGTCCGGCCCGCGCGTACGGCCGCCGCGAACGATCTGGCGGTCAGCGCGCCCTCGACCCGGGCGTAGACGCGGGCCCAGCCCGGCGGGTTCGACTGGTTGTCGGAACGGGTGAAGGAGATCATCGAGTCCGTGCCCGCGGTCACGGCGAGCCGGTTGCCCGCGCCGATCAGCCGCCGGTACACCGCCGCCGTGGACGGGATCGAGGCGTTCGTGAGCACGTCGAGGCTGTCCACGAGCCCGAGCGCGACGTCGGCGACCAGCTCACGGGCGGAGCAGTTGAGCCACATGGACGACACGATGCCCTGGGGCGGGTCGCCGTCGGCGATCGGCGTGCGGAAGGGATGGCTGTAGCCGACGAGCGCGCCGAGCCCGCGCAACTCCCGCAGCCCGTCTGCGTTGGGCGGCCAGTCGGCGTCCCCCGCGAACCCGGTGTGGAAGCGGCCGGGCGCGGCGCGCGGCGCGAACGCGTAGACGTGGCCGAGCAGGTCGTTGCGGTATTCGACGCCCATCCTGGCCACGTGCGTGGCGTCGGACCACGGCAGGTCCACGTCCGTCCAGTGCTCCAGGGCCTCGCGGTCGTGGATGCGCCGGCCGGAGACGTTGCCCGCCAGGAGGTTGAGCACGTGCAGGTCCTCGCCGTGCTGCGCGGCGGCGGCGTCCGCGGGCGCGCCGACGAGGTCTCCCGCCCAGTTGAGGTGCACGTGCATGTCGCCGCCGTACCAGCCGCGCGCGGCCGCGTCGTAGACGCGCGGCGGGGCGAGCTCGACCAGGCGCTCCTCGCCCGGCTGCGGTTCGAGCTCCAGGCTGGCCTCGCCGTACTCCATGCCCCTGGCGACCGTGATCGTCAGGGGCACGCAGGGGACCTCCAGGACTATGTCGTCGCCGTGGAAGTAGGGGCGGCCGTGGTAGTCGTACCGGCTGGGGGTGTCGCGCGGGAACCAGCCGCTGCCGTCCTCGCTCGTCACGCTCCACCGGCACGGCATCCCCGCCACCAGCCGCAGCCTGGCCGCCTGGGCGGGGCGCAGGAGGGTGTCCAGCTCGATCCGCACGCCGTCCACCATGACCGAGCTGTCGTGCACTGCGCACATACGCGCCCCTCTCTGTCGCTCGCGCGCCATCGTGACATGGGCCACGAAAGGCGAGCCCTTGAGAGAAGTGCCAGGGATCGGAAACCTTGTCCTGGGGAGAAGATCTGTACTTCTGAGTATTCCCTCAGGCGCACTGAATCGTCCTGATTGGCGCTCGTGTCTGAATCTCGATGCTTAGCCCTTGCGCTAACTATTGCGGGGCCCCTTGACGGGGTCAGCCAGGGACCCGGCTCGCCGGAGGAGGACACCGGCGGCGGATTCACCCGTGGCGGCTGGCTCGTTCCCCACATGGACGGGACGTTCGTCCGGCGCGCCTCCGACTGGCTCGACCTCGCCGACGGCCTGCAGATGGACACGCTCCGCCTCGTGATCGCCCCCGCCGTCGTCCGGACCGGCCGGCGGCCGCTGACCGGCGTGGGCGCTCCGTCCGGCCTCCGCCTGCTCCACCACGAGGCCACGCCGAACGGCCTGCTGCTCCTGGAGTACGAGGTGACCGGCCAGGCGCGCCAAGGCGCCTACGAGGGCGTCGCCGCCCTCACCTGAACGGCGCTACCGGGAGGCGGCGCGAGGACGATCGCGGGGCGGGACGGTGGCGACCATGCCCGAGGTGCGCACCTCCCACACGCCGCAGGCACACCGCAGGTAGGAGACCGTGCCCTCGGAGGTGCGGTGGGAGGAGACGACGGCCAGGGCCAGGGGGTCGTGCAGGTGTCCGGAGTGCATGCTTCCAATCTGCTGTAATGGCCTTATGCATTTCAACGCTTACGGCGGCAACGGGGCGGCCCTCGCGGCGGAGCTGGTGAACGCGACCGACTTCAGTCCCGAGGCGGTCGAGGCGATCCTGACCGAGCACCGCCTGGTTCGCACCGTCGTCACGGCCGAGCAGGCCGAGGAGCTGCGGGTGTGGGCGGGGCGGCTGTCGCCGGTGTTCGGGGAGCGGGACCAGGACACGCAGATCAAGCTGATCAACGATCTGCTCGACGTCACCGCGTCCAAGCCGTACGTCAGCGCGCACGACGGGCGCGAGCCGCACCTGCACTTCTTCGACCCCAGCGCGGACGTCGTGTCCAGGGCGAAGGACACCACGGCCGGCGGGCTGGCCATGGCCATGTCGTTCGCGGGCAGGCACCGGCTGGGGCGGTGCGACCGCGACGGGTGCGAGATCGTCTTCGTCGACACCTCCCGCAACGGGCGGCGCCGGTTCTGCTCTCCCGCCTGCGCCAACCGGGTCAACGTCGCGGCGCATCGGGCGCGTGGCCTTGCGAGGTGATCGAGGGGTCGCGTACTCTTTGGGCGTCTTATCGCCGAGCCCTGGGGGCAGCTGACGTGAGGATCTGAGGTCGCGGGCACCGCGCCGTTCCGCCCTGTCGTGGGCATGCGCGCACACCTGGACCTCCTGGCGATCCTCGTCGCCCCGAATCCTCTGCTTGTGTTGCGCGCGTTTGCGGTGATTTCCCGCCAAGTCACGAAATTTCGATCTTTGTGACGGGAGCCGCCTTATGTCTTTTTCCATTGTTGTAGATCACGTGTCCTTCGGCTGGCCGGACGGCACCAAGGTGCTCGACGGGCTCGACGCCGCGTTCCCCGCGGGACGCACCGGGCTCATCGGGACCAACGGGTCGGGCAAGTCCACCCTGCTGAAGATCATCGCGGGGGAGCTGGCCCCCCGGCCCGGATCCGTGTCCGTCTCCGGCGAGATCGGATACCTGCCGCAGAACGTCCCGCTGGGCGCCGGCCGTACCGTGTCGGACCTGCTGGAGATCAGCGCGACGCGGGCGGCGCTGCACGCCATCGAGAGCGGGGACGTGGCCGAGGAGCACTTCGCGGCCGTCGGCGACGACTGGGACGTCGAGGAACGCGCCCGCGCGGAGCTCGACCGGCTCGGGCTGGACCACGTCGGGCTCGACCGCACGGTCGGCACGCTGTCCGGCGGCGAGACCATCATGGTCGCGCTCGCCGCCCAGCTGCTGAAACGGCCCGAGGTGCTGCTGCTCGACGAGCCCACCAACAACCTCGACCTCGACGCGCGAGAGCGGCTCTACGCCGCGGTCGCCGCCTGGCCGGGCGTGCTGGTGGTGGTCAGCCACGACCGCGCGCTGCTGGAGCTGGTGGACCAGATCGCCGAGCTTCGCGACGGCGCCGTGCGCATGTACGGGGGCAACCTGAGCGCCTACGAGGAGCAGGTCGCCGCGGAGCAGGAGGCCGCCCAGCGGATGGTACGGACCGCGGAAGGCGAGATCCGCCGCCAGCAGCGGGAGCTCATCGACGCCCGCACCCGGATCGACCGCAGCCGGCGGGCCGGCCGGAAGGCGTTCGAGAACAAGAAGGCGCCGAAGATCGTCGCCAACGCGCTCAAACGGAAGGCCCAGGTGACGGCGGGCAAGCAGCGCAACCTGGCCATCGAGAAGCTGGAGGAGGCGCGCGGGCGGCTGACGGAGGCGGAGCAGGCGGTGCGGGACGACGCGGAGATCCGCATCCAGCTGCCGGGCACCGAGGTCCCGGCGGGCCGCACGGTCCTGACCCTCCCCCTGGCCCCGCCCCCGGGCCAGGGCACTCCCGAAACCGGTGCCTTCGAGCGGCGTCGCGTGCCGGAGGACCACGAGGTCGGTGAGGAGGAAGCGGAGGGCGATGTGCGCGGCGTGGTGCTGGAGACGCTGGTGGTGCGCGGTCCCGAGCGGATCGCGTTGCTGGGCCCCAACGGCTCCGGCAAGACCACGCTGCTCAAGCGGATCGTCGAGCACGGCGCCCACGTCCCGGTGCGCTACCTGCCACAGCGCCTCGACCTCCTGGACGACGCGCTGAGCGTGGTGGACAACGTGCGCGCCGTGGCCCCGTCCGCCTCCGTGAACGACGTCCGGGCCCGCCTGGCGCGCTTCCTGTTCAGGGGCGAGCGGGCCAACCAGGCCGTCGGCACGCTGTCGGGTGGCGAGCGCTTCCGGGCGACGCTGGCCGCGCTCCTGTCGGCCGAGCCGCCGCCCCAGCTGCTCCTGCTCGACGAGCCGACGAACAACCTGGACATGGCCAGCGTCCGCGAGCTCTCCCAGGCGCTGAACGCGTACCGGGGGGCGCTCGGGGGGGGGGGGGCCGAGGGGGGGGTGCGGGGGTGGGGAGGGGGGAACCCGGGG
>NZ_JBSFTC010000347.1:0-10794 GCF_053590415.1 Nonomuraea sp. NPDC003201 | reverse complement strand
GCTGCCGTACGAGCAGGCCGCGGTGGACGGGGCGCGGGTGAACGGCGCCGCCGAGATCGGGCGGCACATCCGGCGGCGGGGCGAGGACATCGCCGAGGGCGCGGTCGTGCTGGGCGCGGGCGCGGTGGTGACCCCGGTGGCGCTCGGCCTGGCCGCCGCGCTGGGCCACGACGAGCTGCCCGTACGGCCCCGCCCGCAGGTGGCGGTGCTGATCACCGGGGACGAGGTCGTGCACGAGGGCCTGCCCGCGCCGGGGCGGGTGCGCGACGCCATCGGCCCGTTCCTGCCGGGGCTGGTGGCGTGGGCCGGCGGCCGGGTGGCGAGCACCGACGTGCTGCCCGACGGCCGGGAAGCGCTCCACGCCGCACTCAAGACCGGGGCGGCGGACGTGGTCGCCGTGTGCGGCGCGTCGTCCAAGGGGCCCACCGACCACCTCAGGGCCGTGCTGGGCGACCTCGGCGCCGACGTGATCGTCGACGGCGTCGCCGTGCGGCCCGGGCACCCGCAGCTCCTGGCCCGGCTGCCGGGAGGGGCGCTGGTCGTCGGCCTGCCGGGAAACCCGTTCGCGGCCCTCGGCGCGGCCCTCACGCTGCTCGCGCCCATCCTGCGCGAGCTGGCCGGGATCCCCGTCCGCACGGAGACGTCGGCGCTGGCCGGAGCGGTGCGGGCGCATCCGCGCGACACGCGGCTCGTGCCGGTCCGGAGGTCGGGCCGGGGCGCGGTGCCGGTGGGGCACGACCGGCCGGGTTCGCTGTGGGGGGCGGCCCTGGCCGACGCGCTGGCCGTGGTCCCTCCGGGGTGGGCCGGTGAGCAGGTCGAGCTGATCGAGTTGCCCCCTGGGGGCTAGACAGGCCGAACGGGAGGGAGTAACCATTGCGGTCATACGGTATGCAGTATGCGGAAGACAGCCGACGCCGGAAAGGGTGGCATGATGTCGGAAACGATCTCTGGTGGTCATCTCGTAGCCAAGGCACTCAAGGCCGAGGGTGTGGACGTGATCTACACGCTCTGCGGCGGCCACATCATCGATATCTATGACGGCTGCGTCGATGAGGGCATCGAGGTCATCGACGTACGCCACGAGCAGGTGGCGGCACACGCGGCCGACGGGTACGCGCGCATCACCGGCAAGCCCGGCTGCGCCGTGGTCACCGCCGGCCCGGGCACGACCGACGCGGTCACCGGCGTGGCCAACGCCTTCCGCGCGGAGAGCCCCATGTTGCTCATCGGCGGCCAGGGAGCGCTGAGCCAGCACAAGATGGGCTCGCTGCAGGACCTGCCGCACGTGGACATGATGAGCCCGATCACGAAGTTCGCGGCCACGGTGCCGAGCACGGAGCGGGTGGCGGACATCGTGTCGATGGCCTTCCGCGAGTGCTACCACGGCGCTCCGGGCCCGTCCTTCCTGGAGATCCCGCGCGACGTGCTCGACGCGAAGGTCCCCTTGGAGAAGGCGCGCCTCCCCAAGGCCGGGCACTACCGGGCCTCGACCCGCCAGCAGGGCGACCCCGAGGCGATCGAGCGGCTGGCCGACATGCTGGCGCACGCGGAGAAGCCGTGCATCCTGCTCGGGAGCCAGGTGTGGACGTGCCGGGCCACGGACGCCGCGATCGACTTCGTCCGGGCCCTGAACGTGCCCGCGTACATGAACGGCTCGGGCCGCGGCACGCTCCCGCCCGGCGACCCGCACCACTTCCAGCTCAGCCGCAGGTACGCCTTCACCAACGCCGACCTGATCATCATCGTCGGCACCCCGTTCGACTTCCGGATGGGCTACGGCAAGCGCCTGTCGCCGACCGCCGCCGTGGTCCAGATCGACCTCGACTACCGCACGGTCGGCAAGAACCGCGACATCGACCTGGGGATCGTCGGCGACGCCGGCCTCGTCCTCGCGGCGGCGGCCCAGGCCGCCAGCGGCCGCATCGAGAACGCGGTCACCAAGCGCAAGGAGTGGATGGACGAGCTGCGCGCGGTCGAGACCCAGGCGTACGAGAAGCGCCTGCCCCGCCAGCTCTCCGGCGCCCAGCCCATCGACCCCTACCGCCTGGTCCACGAGATCAACGAGTTCCTCACCGAGGACACGATCTACATCGGCGACGGCGGCGACATCGTCACCTTCTCCGGCCAGGTCGTGCAGCCCAAGTCGCCCGGCCACTGGATGGACCCGGGACCGCTCGGCACGCTCGGCGTCGGCATGGCCTTCGCGATGGCGGCCAAGCAGGCGCGGCGCGACAAGGAGGTGCTCTGCCTGTTCGGCGACGGCGCCTTCAGCCTGACCGGCTGGGACTTCGAGACCATGGTCCGCTTCGACCTGCCGTTCATCGGGGTCATCGGCAACAACTCGTCCATGAACCAGATCAGGTACGGCCAGGCCGCCAAGTACGGCGAGGACCGCGCCCGGGTCGGCAACACCCTCGGCGACATCCGCTACGGCGACTTCGCCAAGCTGCTCGGCGGCCACGGCGAGGAGGTGCGCGACCCGGCCGAGATCCGCCCCGCGCTGGAGCGGGCCAGGGAGTCGGGCAAGCCCTCGCTGATCAACGTGTGGGTCGATCCAGAGGTCTACGCCCCCGGAACCATGAACCAGACGATGTACAAGTAGGGGAGCTCCATCATGAAGGCTCTCGAAGGTGTCCGCGTCCTCGACATGACCCACGTCCAGTCGGGCCCGTCCTGCACCCAGCTGCTCGCCTGGCTGGGCGCGGACGTCGTCAAGCTGGAGGCCCCGACCGGCGACATCACCCGGCAGCAGCTCCGCGATCTCCCGGACGTCGACAGCCTCTATTTCACGATGCTCAACTGCAACAAGCGCAGCATCACCCTCAACATGAAGAGCGAGCGCGGCAAGGAGATCTTCACCGACCTGGTGAGGAGCGCCGACATCCTGGTCGAGAACTTCGGCCCGGGCGCGGTCGACCGCATGGGCTTCACCTGGGACCGCCTCCAGGAGCTCAACCCGCGCCTGATCTACGCCTCGATCAAGGGCTTCGGCACCGGCAGGTACGCCAAGTTCAAGGCGTACGAGGTGATCGCCCAGGCCATGGGCGGCTCGATGACCTCCACCGGCTTCGAGGAGGGCCCGCCGCTGGCCACCGGGGCGCAGATCGGCGACTCGGGCACCGGCATCCACGCGGTCGCCGGGATCCTGGCCGCCCTCTACCAGCGCCAGCAGACCGGCCGCGGGCAGCGCGTACAGGTGGCCATGCAGCACGCCGTGCTGAACCTGTGCCGCGTCAAGCTCCGCGACCAGCAGCGCCTGGCGCACGGCCCGCTGCGCGAGTACCCGAACAAGACGTTCGGCGACGAGGTGCCCCGCTCGGGCAACGCCAGCGGCGGCGGCCAGCCCGGCTGGGCGGTGCGCTGCGCGCCCGGCGGACCCAACGACTACATCTACGTGATCGTGCAGCCGGTCGGCTGGAAGCCCATCTCGAACATCATCGGCCGCCCCGAGCTGGCCGAGGACCCCGAGTGGGCGACGCCCGAGGCGCGGCTGCCGAAGCTGGACAAGATGTTCCAGCTCATCGAGGAGTGGACGATCCGCCACGACAAGTGGACGGTCCTCGACCGGCTCAACGCCGAGAACATCCCGTGCGGGCCGATCCTGTCCACCAAGGAGCTGGTCCAGGACGAGAGCCTGCGCGAGGAGGGCATCGTCGTCACGGTCGACCACCCGGAGCGCGGCGAGTTCGTGACCGTCGGCAGCCCGCTGCAGCTGTCGGACTCCCCGGTCGACGTCCGCACCCCGCCCCTGCTCGGCGAGCACAACCAGGAGATCTACGGCGAGCTCGGCGTCAGCGCGGACGAGCTGGCCGAACTCAGGACGAACGGAGTCATCTAGTGGTCCGCGAAGTCATCGAGAAGGCGCTCGCCGAGGGCCGCACGGCCCTGACCGCCCCCGAGGGGCGCAAGATCTGCGAGGAGTACGGCATCGCCACGCCGGGCGAGGGCCTGGCCACCTCCGCCGACGAGGCGGTCTCCATCGCCGAGCGCATCGGCCTCCCGGTCGTCCTGAAGATCGTCTCCCCGGACATCCTGCACAAGACGGACGCGGGCGGCGTGCTGGTCGGCCTGAAGAGCGCGGAGGAGGTGCGCGCGGGCTACGACACGATCCTCGCCAACGCCCGCGCGTACAACGCCGACGCCGCCATCGACGGCGTCCAGGTGCAGCAGCTCGTCGGCGGCGGCCACGAGGTCATCGTCGGCGCCGTCACCGACCCCACGTTCGGCAAGGTCATCGCCTTCGGGCTGGGCGGCGTCCTGGTCGAGGTACTCAAGGACGTGACCTTCCGGCTTGCCCCGGTTTCGGGTGAAGATGCCCTTGGGATGCTGGATGACATCAGGGCGGCGGAAGTGCTCCGTGGTGCCCGTGGCGCGGAGCCCGCGAACCGGGAGGCACTGGCGGAGCTGATCGAGCGCGTCGGCCGGCTGGTCTCCGACTTCCCCGAGATCGTCGAGGTGGACCTCAACCCCGTCTTCGCCGACGCCAACGGCGCGGTCGCCGCCGACGTGCGCATCCTCATCGGCGACAAGCCCGCCGAGGTCGCCCGCCTGTCGCGGGAGGAGATCCTCCGGCAGATGACGCGGATCTTCAAGCCGCGCTCGGTGGCCGTGATCGGCGCCTCCGCCGAGACCGGCAAGATCGGCAACTCGGTCATGCGCAACCTCATCAACGGCGGCTACCAGGGGCAGATCTTCCCGATCAACCCCAAGGCCGACGAGATCATGGGGCTGACCGCGTACAAGAGCATCTCGGACGTGCCCGGCGACGTGGACGTGGCCGTGTTCGCGATCCCCGCCAAGTTCGTGGCGCCGGCGCTGGAGGAGAGCGGGCGCAAGGGCGTGGCGGGCGCGATCATGATCCCGTCGGGGTTCGCCGAGACGGGGAACGTCGAGGGCCAGAAGGAGATCGTCGAGATCGCGCGCAGGCACGGAGTGCGCATGCTCGGGCCCAACATCTACGGCTACTACTACACGCCCGAGAACCTCTGCGCGACGTTCTGCACCCCGTACGACGTCAAGGGCAGCGTGGCGCTGACCTCGCAGAGCGGCGGCATCGGCATGGCCATCCTGGGCTTCAGCCGCACCACCAAGATGGGCGTCTCGGCCATCGTCGGCGTCGGCAACAAGGCCGACGTGGACGAGGACGACCTGCTGACCTTCTTCGAGCAGGACGACAACACCAAGGCCGTCGCCATGCACCTGGAGGACCTCAAGGACGGCCGCGGCTTCGTCGAGGCCGCGCGCCGGGTCGTCAGGCAGAAGCCGGTCATCGTGCTCAAGGCCGGCCGTACCGCGATGGGCGCGCGGGCGGCGGGCTCGCACACGGGCGCGCTGGCGGGCGACGACAAGGTCTACGACGACATCCTGCGGCAGGCCGGGGTCGTGCGCGCGCCGGGGCTCAACGACATGCTCGAATACGCCCGCGCGCTGCCGATCCTGCCCGCGCCCAAGGGCGAGAACGTCGTCATCATCACCGGGGCGGGCGGCTCGGGCGTGCTGCTGTCGGACGCCATCGTGGACGCCGGGCTGACGCTCATGGACATCCCGGACGACCTGGACGCGGCCTTCCGCGCCTACATCCCGCCGTTCGGCGCGGCGGGCAACCCCATCGACATCACCGGCGGCGAACCCCCCTCGACCTACGAGAACACGGTCCGCCTCGGCCTGGCCGACGAGCGCATCCACGCGCTCGTCCTGGGCTACTGGCACACGATCGTGACGCCGCCGATGGTCTTCGCCGAGCTCATCGCCCGCGTCGTGGCGGAGGAGCGGGCGAAGGGCAACGTCAAGCCGGTCGTCGCGTCGCTCGCCGGCGACACCGAAGTAGAGGAGGCCAGCGAGTACCTGTTCGAGCACGGCGTGGTCGCGTACCCGTACACGACGGAGAAGCCCGTGGCGGTCCTCGGCGCGAAATACCGCTGGGCCAGGGCTGCCGGTTTGTTGCGCTAAGAGCCGAGCGCAACAAGCCGGGTGAGGGGGCTAATCGGGGCGCACGAGGAAGCAACAACCCCCCAGGAGGTCCGTAGGTGGACACATCGAAAACACCACCGGCGACGGCCACGCCGCCGGTCGAGGACGAACGAGTATGGAAAGCGGGCCGGCTCGCGCCGATGCCCATCAGGAAGCTGCCCGACGCGCCTCCGTCGGTGCACATTCTCGGGCCGACGGTCTTCCTCGTCGCGCTGGGCGTGGGCATGGGCGAGTCGTACATGTGGCCCAGGCTGGTGCTGCTGTTCGGGCCCGAGATCAGGTGGCTGTTCCTGATCGGCGTCACGCTGCAGGCCTTCGTGATGCTGGAGATGGCGCGCTACGCCATGGCGACGGGGGAGAGCATCTTCTCCGGCGCGGCCCGGGTGTTCAAGCCGCTGATGTGGTTCTTCTTCATCGTGGCCATCGCCGTCTACATCTGGCCGGGACACCTGTCGGCCGGAGCGGCGGCGTTCGAGGAGATCACCGGAATCCCGTGGATGGTGACCGCCATCGTCGGGCTCGTCCTGGTCGGCGTGGTGTTCAGCCTGGCCAAGGTGATCTACAACGTGCTGGAGAACGTGTTGTCGCTGCTCATCGGCACACTCGTGGTCGGCACGGCGGTGGTCGCGGCCATGGTCGGCTCCTGGGGCGACGTGGCCTCCACGCTCTCGGGCATGTTCTCCTTCGGTTACTTCCCGTCGGAGGCCATGTCGGCGGCCTGGTTCCCCGTCATCGTGGGGGCGTGCGCCTTCGCCGGACCCTCCGGCATGCAGCAGATGTGGTACACGCTGCACCTGCGTGACTCCGGGGCCGGCATGGGCGCGCACATCCCGCAGATCCGCGGGCTGCGGCACGCGGGGCAGCAAGAGGAGATGCCCGCGCGCGGGTTCATGTTCGACACCGAGGACCCGGCCGAGATGGCCAAGTGGAAGGGGTGGCGGCGCTGGGTCACGTTCGACGCGCTGCTGCTGTTCTGGGGCGTCACCATGCTGGTGACGATCTCGTTCACGGTGATCGCGCAGTCCGCCGTGCGGCTCAACCCGGGCGTGCGGGCCGTCATCCAGGGTGACGACCGCGAGGTGGCGCTCACCGCGATGGCCAACGCCGTCTCCCACGCGGGCAGCTCGGTGCTCGGGGCGGTCTTCCTCGGGTTCATCGCGCTGATCGGCCTGAACGCCACCCTGGGGCTGTTCGACTCCTTCTCCCGGGGCCAGGCTGACATGACGTACCACTTCGTGCCCGGGGCGAAGAAGCTGGGCATGTCGCGCCTGTACGGGGTCTTCCTCTGGGGCGTGATCATTTTCGGCATCCTGATCCTGCTGTTCGGACCGGCCGACGGGCCGAGCGGGATCCTGGACACGCTGGCGTTCCTGTCGACGTTCGCGATGGGGGCGTACTGCGTGACCCTGCTCCTGGTGAACAACCGCATGCTGCCCAAACCGATCCGGCCCAAGTGGTGGACGAACGTCATCATCGGCTTCGGCGCGGTGTTCTACCTGGGGATGCTGTTCTACAGTCTGTTCGCCTTCGGCGTGGTCGTGGGCTGATGGACGGACGGCACAGCCTCGAACTCGCCCTGCCAGGGGCGTCGATCGGAGCCGTCGCCGGAGCCATGGCCGGTGGGCTGACCCTGTTCGCGGGGCAGCCCACCGGGATGGCCGCGCTGTCGGCCCTGTCGCTCGCCGTGCCGCTCGCCCTCTTCGGCGGCCTGTACGGCGTGCTGCTCGGCCACGGCGTGTTCCGTCCGGGGACCTTCGGGCCGGTCGGCCTGTACTGGGTGGCGGCCTTCCCCGTCTCCCGGCTCGCGCAGGAGAGCCTGGTCGGGATCGGCCTGGCCGACGGAGTGCTGCCGTTCCTGGCGTACCAGGCGATGGTGAGCCTCGGCTTCGCGATCGGCTTCGTCTGGCTGCACGAGCGGATCATGCCGTACTGGCTGATCCGCCGCGCCGCCGCCAACCCGCTGGCCAAGGACCTGCTCGGCGTCTACGTCCGGCACGCCGGGATGTTGCGCGCACGGAAGGGGGCCCGCCGGTGAACCTGCCTCCCTGGATCTGGCTGGCCACGATCGCCGGCTTCGCGGTCGTGCTCGCCGTGGACTTCTGGCTCGTCGCCAGGAGGCCGCACGAGCCGTCCATGAAGGAGTGCGTGGCCTGGGTCTCGTTCTACGTCGCCCTGGCCGCGGCCTTCGGCGCGGGACTCCTGCTGCTGTCGGGCCCCGCGCACGGCGGGGAGTTCTTCGCCGGCTGGATCACCGAGTACTCGCTCAGCGTGGACAACCTCTTCGTCTTCCTACTGATCATGAGCCGCTTCCAGGTGCCGCGCGAGTACCGCCAGAAGGTGCTGCTCATCGGCATCATCCTGGCGCTGGGGATGCGCGGCGCGTTCATCGCGGCCGGCGCGGGCGCGGTGGCCAGGTTCGACTGGCTCTTCTACGTCTTCGGAGCCTTCCTCGTCTACACGGCGTGGAAGCTCATGGGCGGCGCGGACGACGAGGCGGAGTTCTCCGAGAACGTCGCCCTGCGCGCGGTGCGCCGGGTGCTCCCGACCACGGACACCTATCACGGCGCCCGGCTCACCGTGCACCTCGGCCGCAGGATGGTCACCCCGATGCTGATCGTCATGGTCGCCATCGGGACCACCGACCTGCTCTTCGCGCTCGACTCCATCCCGGCCATCTTCGGCCTCACCAAGGAGCCGTACCTGGTCTTCACCGCCAACGCCTTCGCCCTCATGGGGCTGCGCCAGCTCTTCTTCCTCATCGGCGGGCTGCTCGACCGGCTCGTCTACCTGAGCAAGGGGCTGTCGGTGGTGCTGGCCTTCATCGGCGTGAAGCTGATCCTCGAGGCCCTGCACCACGACGGCGTGTCGTGGGCGCCGGAGATCCCGATCCTGGTCTCCCTCGGCGTCATCGTCGGCACCCTCGCCGTCACCACGGTGCTGAGCCTCATCAAGTCGGCCCGCGACGCGAAGGCGTCCGCCGCGGCCTCGGAGGGGGTGGAGCCCGAGCCCGTGGAACGCTGACCACGCCGCGGCATCGGGGCGATCGTCCCTGCCGCGGCTCCTCAGTGACGCGGACAGTTGGGTACGTCGTGCTCCGCGGCCGCCCACTCGCGCAGGTAGCGGTCCGCTTCGTCGGCGGAGTAGTGCTTCTTGAGAGCTGTGCTCAGACCCAGGCCGATCACCCGGCCGTCCGCTGCCTGGCCCGGGGGATCACCGAGGAGAAAGCGGATGAACGCCTTCATGGTCACGCACCTCCATTCGTCCGGCTCCATCCTCTACCCGAGGTGTTTCGGAGCATGCGGTCTCTTGTGAACGGCAGATCAACCCGGCTGCCGCGTCCGGCGCCGCCGCACCGGCTTGGGCGCCGGCTGGACGGGCTCCTGCTCGCGCTGAGCCATGTACGAGGCGCGGGTGTGCTCGGTGTGCTCGCGCATGATCTTGGCCGCCCGCCGCTCGTCGCCCGCCTCGATGGCGTCGATCAGCGAGGTGTGCTCCTCCCACGAGGCCATGCCGCGCTGGCGGGCCACCGGCGTGTGGTACCACCGCACCCGCCTGGCCACCTGGCTGGCCAGCTCGGAGAGGACCTTGTTGCCCGACAGGGCGGTCACCAGGGCGTGCAGCTCGGAGTTGGTCGCCACGGCGGAGTCGACGTCGTCGGCCTCCACCGCCGCGATGCCCCGCGCGCACAGGGCGCGCAGCCGCTTGACGCCGTCCTCGCCCGCCTGCTTGGCGGCGAGCCTGGCGGACTCGGTCTCCAGCAGCGTGCGCACGGCCAGCAGCTGGTCGGCCTCCTCCACGGTCGGGACGTGCACGAACGCGCCCTGGCCGGGGAACAGGTCGACCCAGCCCTCGCCGCTAAGCTGCTGCAGCGCCTCGCGGACCGGCTGCCTGGACACGCCGAGCAGCTCGGCCAGCTCGCTCTCCACGAGGTGCTGGCCCGGCTTGAGCTGCCCGGAGACGATGAGCTCCTGGATAGCCTCGATAACGCTCTCGCGGAGCGTGGCTGGGCGGGGAATCTTGGTGGCCGCCGCCTGACCGGCCTGATCCGACAGCAACATGGTCACGTCTCCAGGGCTGCGCTACGGTTTTTCGTCGACTGCCTACAGCATACCGTCCAGGGATCTCTCCTGGCCGTGAGCCTCATCACAGGCGCCCCGGTGCTGGACGGCGGCGCCCGTGACCGGCGGGGCGGGTGGGTGTCACAAGGGGATGGTGGCAGGGAGGCCGGGGATGCGGAGGCGGGGGATGGCCAGGGCCGGAAGGGCGGCGAGAGCGGCGGCGACGGCGAGCGCGGCCACAGGGGTGCTCAGGGCGAGCAGGGCCAGGGCGGCGGCTCCCGCTCCGGCCAGGGCCTTGGCGCTGTAGACGACGGCGTGGATCTCGCCCGCCCGCTCGACCCCGAAGAACTCCCGCACCAGGCTGGCGAGCAGCGGGTAGAACGCCCCGCCCCCGAGCCCGGCCGCCACGGCCCCGAGCCACAACAGCGGCCCTCCGGCCATCACAGGCTCGGCGCCGGGCGGCGTGGTGGCGAGGGCGGTGGCGAGAAGCACCTGGCCGGTGGCGAGGGCGGTCAGGACGGCGGTGAGCACGCGGCGCCGCCCGTACAGCTCCGAGCAGCGCATCGCCACCGACCGGCTGGCCCCGTTCAGCGCCACCAGGACGGCCAGCGCGCCCCACGACCCGGTCCCCGCGATCACGATCACGTCGAAGATCGACACCGCGCCCGCGCACGTCAGGATCAGGGCCAGCGCCGGCAGCGTACGCGTGCGCAGCGCCTGCGCCGGCCCGAACTGCCGGGCCGCCTCCGGCGTCGTGCGCAGCCGC
>NZ_JBSFTC010000346.1:0-10833 GCF_053590415.1 Nonomuraea sp. NPDC003201 | reverse complement strand
TGGGCCGCCCCCTCGGCGGCCGGCGTCAGCCCGGAGCCGACCGCGACGGTGATCTGCTCAAGCGACGGACCCTTCACCGGGGACAGGAACTCCAGGGCCGGCGAGGTGGAACCCTTGTCGATGTACGCCTGCACGTCCTTGGCGACCTGGATGGCGTTGTCGGGCAGTTTGGCGCCCTTCACCCGGTACGGTCCCGTCGGCTGCACCACCTTGCTGATGGCCTCGGCGGCGGCCGGCGAGGCGACGAACGCGGCGAACTTCTTGGCTGCCTCCAGGTTCTTGGTGCTCTTGGGGATGTAGATGGCCGGTGGCTCCCACACGGTGGCGCCGTTCTTGGCGGCGTCGGTGCCGGGGATGCCGAAGAAGCCGATGTCCGTCGCGGCCTGCGGGCTCGTGGCCAGCACCGGCGGCAGGATCGCGGTGAGCATCGGATAGTGCGCGCCCTCGCCTTCGGCGAGCAGCTTCAGCCCCTGGTCCAGGGTGGCCGAGCCGAAGCCCTTGTTGAGGTAGCCCTTGGCGTGCACCTCGGCCAGGTGCTGGAAGCTCGCCAGCGCGGCCGGGGTGGTGGCGAACTTGGCCTTGTTGGCCGTGTAGTCCTGGGGGAAGGCCGGCGCCGCGGCCTGGACGTTGTAGAAGTCGGCCAGGACGAACAGCTGCGAGGTCCAGGTGTCCTTGAACGTCGAGATCACCGGCGTGATCCCGGCCGCCTTGATCTTCTCGTTGTTGGCCATGAACTCCGCCCAGGTCGTGGGCACCTTCAGGCCGAGCTTGTCGTAGATCTTGCGGTTGTAGAGGATGCCGCCGCCGGACGCGGCGGTGGCCGGCACGCCGTACACGTGGTCCCCTTGGGTCACCACCCGCAGGTAGTCCGGCTGGACGTTCGCCACCACCGGGTCCCCGGTGAGATCGACCAGGCTCTGGGCCGGGTTGAGCGCCTGGAGCAGCGACCCGGAGTTGTACCAGAACACGTCCGTCATCTCGCCGGTGGACAGGCGCGTCTTGACGATGTTGTCGCCCTCGCTGCCGCCCGGCTGGTTCTCGATCTTGACCTTGATCTTGGGGTTGGCCTGCATGAAGGCATCGGCCAGCGCCTTGGACGTGTCCACGGTCGACTGGTCGCTGCCTGTCATGAAGGAGAGGGTGACGGTGCCGTCGGCGGCGGGCTCCGAGCCGGAACCGCAGGAGGTCAGAGCCGCCAGCGCCAGGACGGCCGTAGCCGTCGCGAGCGTGCGGTGGGAGGTCTTCACACACCCCTCCAGGGTTATTGAATCGTTTTAAGCGACTCCCCGATGCGGTTAACGTAGGCGTTACGTGGAAGGAGTGTCAAGACATGTTTTGGGTAACGGTACCCAGCTTTTTCCCAGCTTGAGTCGCTGCAACCGGGTCTAAATCGGTAACGGTTTCTACGGCGGGCAGCGTGAGACCCTGCTTGCGCAGCCGGAAGCTCAGCTGCCGGACTCTCCCGGCGCGGCCGTGGAACCGCGGACGACCAGGCTCGGGGTGACCGAGAAGCGCACGGGCGTCATGCGGCCTTCGATGCGTTCCAGCAGGAGCTTGCCCGCGGCCCGGCCCATCTCGGCGCCGTCCTGGTCGACGCTGGTCAGCGCGATGTTGGGCAGGGCGGCCAGGTGGATGTTGTCGTAGCCGGCGACCGAGACGTCCGCCGGGACGGCCAGGCCGGCCTCGTGGACCGCGGCGAGCACGCCGAGCGCCGCCTGGTCGGCTCCGGCGAAGATCGCCGTCGGCTGGGTCGGACGGCTCAGCAGCTCGCGAGCCCCCTCGTAGCCGCCCTGCTCGTGATAGAAGCTGGTCGCGATGGCGATCTCGTCGCCGAGCCCGTGCTCGCGCATCACGCGTTCGTAGGTCGCCGACCGGATGTTGTGCAGCAGGTCGGCCGGCCGCGCCTGGCTGTCGTCCTGGTGCGTGATGTGCGCGATGCGGCGGTGCCCCAGCTCGATGAGGTGCTTCACGACGAGTTCGGCGCCCGCTTCGTCGTCGTCGAACACCGAGTCGTAGTACGACGATCGCTCGTGCCGGGCGAGCACCACGGTCGGCTTCTCCTTGGCCACTTCCTCCAGGCGCGCTTTCGAGGCGAGCGGGGCGACCATGATGATGCCGTCCACCTGGCGGTCCATGAGGGCGTCGACCGCCCGGATCTCGACCTTGCGGGTGGCGCCGCCCTGGATCATGAACGCCTGGTAGTCGGTGTTCTCCAGATATTCGGTGAGGCCGTCGAGGATGTCGGCGAAGAACGGGTTCCTGATGTGCGGCAGGACCAATCCGATGGTGAAGGTGCGCCCGCGCATGCCGCGGGCCACCGCCTGCGGCCGGTAGCCGAGCTCCTGGATGGCCGCCTTGACCCGGTCTTTCATGGCCGGGCTGACACCATAGGCGTTGCGGATCACCTTGGACACCGCTGTGACGGAGACCTGAGCGTGAGTCGCCACATCGGCGATGGTCACTCGTCGTCGACCAGGCGCGGCCATGGAACTCCCATTCCCGAGACGTGGTCCGATTCTACGAGCTCAGAGCGTTGCTCCAGGTAGGCGTCGGCCGGGCCCGAGGTCGGACCGAGATCCGCCGTCACGTACGGTCCACGGCTGGTGAGGCCTTCCGTCACCCCCCGGCGCCCTCGCGGTCGGCGGGTGGAGCGGTGCTCTCCCGGACCGTGAGGGTGGTGGCCAGCTCGAACCCGGCCTGCGGCGTCTCCTCCCCGCGCCCCAGCGCGAGCGCCAGCTCGGTCGCGGCCGCGGCCATCTCGGTGAGCGGTTGGCGGACGGTGGTCAGCGGCGGATCGACCAGGGCGGCGATGGGCAGATCGTCGAAGCCGACCACGCTCAGGTCCGCCGGGATCCGCAGCCCCATCGTCCGCGCGGCCTGGTAGACGCCGATCGCCTGCAGGTCGTTACAGGCGAAGATCGCCGTGGGCCGCTCCGGGCGGTTCAGCAGCTCGAGCGCGGCGGCGCGGCCGTCCTCGGTGGTGAGCAGGGTGCGTACGACGAGGTCGGCCTCCACCGGGAGGCCGGCGGACTCCCGGGCGGAGCGGTAGCCGTCGAGCCTGGCCTGGCAGTACAGGGTCCGGTCGGGGCCGCCGATCATCGCGATGCGGCGGTGTCCCAGCTCGATCAGGTGGCGAGTGGCCGACCGCCCGCCGGACCAGTTCGTCGCTCCGACGAAGGGGACGTCGTCCGGCAGCTCGGTGGCGGGGTCGAAGACCACGAACGGGATGCCTTTGGCGCGCAGCTGGTTACGCTGCTCCGCCGACAGCTGGGCCACCGTCACCACGCAGGCGGGGCGGCGGGCCAGGGTGTCCTCGCTCGGATAGTGGACCGCGTTGCGTTCCGGGCCGAACTCCGTCAGCACGACGGCCACGCGGTGCTCGCGGGCCACCCGCTCCACCCCGCGGATGATCTCGGTCCCCCACATGTGCTCGAGCTCGTCGAAGACGAGCTCCATCATGTTGCTGCGGTTGGTCCTGCGGTATCCGTACTCGCTGATCAGCGCCTCGACGCGGGCACGCGTGTCCGCGGACACGCCGGAACGGCCGTTGATGACCTTGGAGACCGTGGGGATCGACACTCCGGCGGTCTCCGCGATGTAGGAGATCGTCACGGGTCTGGACGAATCGCCTCGCGAGCCTTCCCGGTCAGCCACCGGTTCGCCCGACTCGGCGTGTGACAACCTGGCTCCCCTCCTCGTCGGCCCCGTCCGGTCGCCCGTCGTGGGCCCGTTCACGGCGCAAGGATAACCTGCCCCGGCCCTGTGTCGTGATCGAGAGGCTCGTAGTCGAACCAGTCGAACCGCACCGTGCCGGACGCGGCGTACATGCCGATCACCCGGCCGGTGAAGCCGCCGGCCACCTCCGTCGACAGGTACCGGCCGTCGAGTTCGGCCAGCACGTCGAACGCTCCGTCCGCCGCCTCGACGCCGAGGCGCACGACGTCGGGCTCCTTGCGGGGATGCCGGTCGGCGGGCAGCGCGGCGAGCACGTCGATCCGCAGCCTGATCGGCCCGGCCGGCGCGGGCCGGGTGGCCACGGTCGGTCGCAACGAGCCGATCCGCGCGACGACCAGAACCGTGCCGTCCCGCGCCTCGATCTCGTAGTGGTGCCGCTCGTCCAGGCGTACCGCGAGCCCGCGCCGGTCGTACCGGGCCCCTTGGGTGGTGCGGGCGAGCCGCAGCCCGCCAGGTGCTCAGGTCAGCCGGCGGAGCAGGCGGACCCGTTGAGCGCGAAGCCGGTGGGGTTCGCGTCGTTGCCGGTCCAGGTGCCCTGGAACCCGAACGACTGGGAGCCGCCCGCCGGAATGGCGCCGTTGTAGGAAGCGTTGGTGGCCGTCACCGCCGCGCCGCTCTGCGTCACGCTCGCGTTCCAGGCGGTGGTCACCTTGGTGTCGCCGGGGAACGTGAAGGTCAGCCGCCATCCGTCGACCGCGCTGCCGCCGGTGTTCCTGATCGTCACGCTCGCGGTGAGCCCGCCCTGCCACTCGTTCTTGGTGTAGTCGACCCGGCAGGCGCCGGTCCCGCCGCCGCTTCCCGCGCGCAGCTGGACGACCACCACGGAGTAGGCGGGCACGGTCTGTACGGCGGCGCTCCCGGTGGAGGCCGAGCCGATCGACGAGGCGTTCTTCAGGTACGAGTACACGGTCGGCGTCGCCGAGGACGGGGTGAAGCCGCTGTAGGAGAGGTTGACCGTCGTGGCGTTGTCCGGGTCCTTGTTGATCAGCATGACGCTCACGTCGCCGTTGGCGCGCTTGACCGCGTGCGTGGACAACATCGCGGTGGAGGAGGTCGTCCGCACCAGCGCGTCGCCGGAGGCGCCGAGCCTGGTCATCATCTGGATGCCGTAGTACGGCGGGAACGGCGTGTTGGCGGCCGGTTCGCAGGAGGCCCCGCTGGACACCACGCCGCCGTCGTTGTAGTCCGTCGCGCCCTGGATGGTGGTGACCTTGCTGCAGTCGGTGCCGTTGCGCAGGTTCCACCAGTCGATGTTGAACGCGCCGTTCTCCATCCAGGTCAGGTAGACGTCCGGCGCGTACAGGCCGGACGGCGAGGTGTTCAACGCGTAGTTGGAGCTGTCCTCGGTGACGGCGATGCCGACGTTGGGGGCGTTGCCGCCCGCGTACTGGTTGATCAGTGCGCGCAGCGCGCTCGTCATGCTCGGGACCTCGGCCTGGGGCTTGGTCACGAGCTCGGCCTCGTTGGCGCTGTTCGGGTAGTGGTGCACGATCACGAAGTCGATCCGCGAGCCGGCGATGGACATGACGGTGCGGTTCCAGTCCATCGTGTCGCCGGGGCCGACGACGCCGTCCGGCCAGTTGCCCGGCGTCGTCAGGACCGCGCCGATCTTGATCGTGGGGTCGACCGCCTTCATCGCGGTGATGTAGTCGAGCAGGTTGGTGGCGTACGTGGCGGGGCTCTTGCCGGCGTGCTTGTCCATCTCCCACTGGGCACCGTAGTGGCCGTTGCCGTACATCTCGTTGCCGATCTCCCAGTACTTGATGCCGTAGCCCTTGGTGACGTTGGCGTACCGCACCCAGTCGGCGGCCTCCTGCGCCGTGCCCGAGCCGTAGTTCGCGGTGACGATCGGCTGCGCGCCGGCCGCACGGGACGTGGCCACGTACGCGTCGAACCCGGTGTTGGGCGCCACGTACCCGCCGCCCTCGACCGTGTGCGTCTGCCAGTGGTAGCCGTCGGCGTAGCCGCCGCCCGGGTACCGGACGGCCTTGACACCCGCGTCCTTCAGCAGCGTGGATGTCACCGGATCGTTCATCCGCCCGTCCCACACGGCGACGTTCATGCCGACGCCGACGGCGGGGATGGTGGCCAGCGTCTGGCCGGCGTCGACCGAGACGGTGGCGGTCGTGGCGGCGGATGCCGGCAGGGTGGGGAGCGGGGACAAGCCGGCGGTGACCGCGACCGTGGCTCCGGCCAGAGCGATCAGACGGGTGACGCGTCTCCTCATGGACCCTCTCATGAGCCCTCCTGGGGCGAGAAAGTTTTCCGAGATTTGGTGAGATAATTTCTCGGCGGAGAGTAGTAAGCGTTAACCATGACGTCAACGATCGTCGGCCTTGGAGGGCAGGAGTCCAGCCTTACCGCTGGATGAGGTCGGCATCCTCCTTGAAACTTTCAAAGACGGGCCACCGAAAGTTTTCCGCCAGCAGGATGAGCGCGCGCCACGCCTACACGCTTGATCCAGTACGAGGGACAACCGGCCTGCATGATGTAGCTTAGAGTGACTAGATCATCACTATGAGTGAAAAGGCGGTGTTGTCATGAACGCCCTGGCGTCGCTTCTTAACGCGCTGCTGCATCAGGTGCAGCAGCTCCTCGCGAGCCTGCACGTGGGCTGACGGACGAGAGTCGATCGGCTCCAGCCGAACGTACGGCTGGAGCCGATCGCCACCAGGCCAGGCCCCTCCGGTTCCACCGCATGACAACCCTCGCCTTCGGCATGTGGATATCGGCGTAAATCAATTGTGTACGTGCCGCCAACGACCGGCCCGCATTCTTGTCAATGGCAACGGGATGCGCAGAAAACCTCGGCATCCTGTCCCCCAAGATGACGGAGGTCTCCAATGCCGCTTCGCTCGATGAAACAAGCAACCGGCCGGACCCTGGCCGCCTTGGCGATGGCCGCCGGACTGTCCGGCGCTCTCGCCACCGCGCCGGCCACGGCGGACTCGCAGTCGATTCTGTCCAACGGAGTCGAGGTCACCGTATGTGTCCAGCCCGGACACTATGACATCAGGGCAGCCATCATCAATGGCTGGAACCAGAACGGCGACTATGTCGCTTCGCCAGAGCTCTTCCTGGACGGCGACCGTCGGCAGCAGCGCTGCAGCAAGCTTTATGAATGGTGGTGGAAGGGCACGATCGACGTGGACTTCTGGGCCGACAACGGGGACAAGTTGGGCACCCGCCAGTGCGACGTCCCGGCGGACAAGCCTTTCCCCGTCCACACGTGCTATTTCGATTGACCAGCCAGCCGTGAAAGCGCCGCGATCCGGCGCTTTCACGCTCGGCAATCCCCCGGGCCCCGTGGACCTCGACAGGTGAACCTCTTACTCTGAGCAGGCAGAACACCTCGTAGAGTGGATGGCGTGGGCAGGATCGCCGGCCCGCACAGGCAGGGCGCACGCAAGCCGGGCGCGCCGCAGATCGATTACGCGGCGCTGTTCGCCGCCACGCCGAGCCCGTGCCTCGTACTGGATCCGGGCCTGATGATCGTCGACGTGAACCGCGCCTACCTGCGCGCGACCGGCCGCACCGCCGAGGAGCTGATCGGACGGCACATCTTCGACGCTTTCCCCGACAACCCCGACGACCCCTGCGCAGAGGGCGTGAAGAACCTGCGCGCCTCGCTGCACCGGGTGCTGACCTACCGGGAAGCGGACACGATGGTGCTGCAGAAGTACGACATCCCGCTCGCCGACCGCCCCGGAGCGTTCGAGGAGCGCTGGTGGTCCCCGATCAACACCCCTGTCCTGGCGGCGGACGGGACGGTGTCGTGGATCCTGCACCGGGTGGAGGACGTGACGGAGTTCGTCCACTCCTGCTCCGCTCAGCAGCCCGCCGTCCGCCTTTCGGCGGGGCAGCAGGAGTCGATGGAGGCCGAGCTGTACGCACGGGCGCAGGAGTTGCAGCGGCTGAACGAGGAGCTGCGCCATGCTCACGCCCGTGAACGTCAGGTCGCGCTCGCGTTGCAGGAGGCCATGCTCCACTGCCCCGACCTGGACCTCCACCCCGACGACATCGCGGTGCGCTACCTGCCCGCCGTCGGAACGCTGAACGTCTGCGGCGACTGGTACGACGTCGTCGACCTGCCGGACGGCTGTTTCGCCGTCGCGGTCGGCGACGTCGTGGGCCAAGGGCTGGAGGCCGCGACGGTCATGGGAATGCTCCGCAGCGCGCTCAGCGCGGCGATCCGCGCGGTCAAGGAGCCGGGCCCGGCGCTGGAGGTGGTCGGTCTGTACGCCCGTTCCCTCGAGGGTGCGCTGGCCACCACGGCGGTCCAGGCCGTGATCGACACCGCGGGCTGCCGCATCACCTACAGCAGCGCCGGGCATCTGCCGCCCGTCCTGCTCCACCCGGACGGCTCCTGCACGCTGCTGGACCAGGCCACCGACCCTCCCCTGGGCACCCGCCCCGACCACGTCGCCCGCCCCCAGAGCGAGCTCCCCTACACCGCGGGTGACACCCTCGTCCTGTACACCGACGGCCTCATCGAGCGCCGCGGGGAGGACATCGACGTCGGCTTGGCGCGCCTGACCGCCGCGCTCGCCCCGTGCAGCCGGCTGACCCCCGACCGCCTCGCCGACGTCGCCCTGAGCTCCCTGGGCATCAGCAGCGGCGCCGGCGACGACGTCGCCCTGCTGGTCACCCGGCTGTAAAACCCGCGTATGTCAGGCCGAGGTGGCCCGGACCGCCTCGCGGATCAGGTCGGCCACGTCCTTGGGACGGGACACCGCGACGGCGTGCGAGGCCCCCTCGACCTCGACGACGGTCGCGTCCGCCCGCTCGGCTCCGAACCGCTGGACCTCGGGGTTGATCGCCTGGTCGGCGGTGGCGACGAGGGCCCAGGAGGGCTTGGTCCTCCAGGCCGCCGTGGCCGCGGTCTCGGTGAACGCCCCCGCGGCCAGCGGCCGCTGCGCCACCGCGAGAATCTTGGTGACCTCGGCGGGGACGTCCGCGGCGAAGATCTCCGGGAACGCCTCGGGGGCGATGGTGAACTCGACCGCCGGGTCGGCGCCCTCGACCGGGTAGGCCGACTGCCGCAGGTTGGCGCCCAGCGGCGGCTCCGGGAAACGCCCCTGCAGTTCGCCGAGGCTCTCGTCGTCCTCGAGCACGTACGCGGCGACGTAGACGAGGCCGACGACGTTGGCGGCCGCGCCGGCCACGGTGATGATCGCGCCGCCGTAGGAGTGGCCGACCAGCACGACGGGGCCGTCGATCTGGGCGGCCACCGAGGCGATGTACGCCGCGTCGGAGGCCAGGCCGCGCAGCGGGTTGGGCGGGGCCACCACGGGAACGCCGTGCTCCTGCAGTTCGGCGATGACGCCGGTCCAGCTGGCGGCGTCGGCGAACGCGCCGTGCACGAGAACGACCGTGGGAGTGGTGCTGTCCGTCATGGGGAAGGCTCCTTGATCAGGGGTGGGCTGGCCGGGGCGCTCAAGGGCGCAGCGCGTCGCGGAGGAACTCGCCGCCCTGCTGCGTGGCCGCCTTCGCCGCGTACGTGTCGCGCATCGCGTTGACCATGACGAAGTCGTGGATGATCCCCTGGTAGCGCACGGCCGTGGTCGGCACGCCGGCGGCGCGCAGCTTGGCGGCGTACGCCTCCCCCTCGTCGCGGAGCACGTCGGCCTCGGCCACGATGACCAGCGCCGGCGGCAGCCCGGCGAGCTCGTCCAGGCTCGCGCGCAGCGGCGACGCGGTGATCTCCGCCCGCTGGGCGGGGTCGGTCGTGTACTGGTCCCAGAACCACTTCATGCCGTCGCGGCTGAGGAAGTAGCCGGTGGCGAACTGATCGTAGGAGCCGGTGTCGAAGGCGGCGTCGGTGACCGGGTAGAACAGCAGCTGCGCGGCCAGCTTCGGCCCGTTGCGCCGCTTGGCCAGGATGGTGGTGGCCGCGGTCATGTTGCCGCCGACCGAGTCGCCGGCCACCGCGATGCGGGCCGGGTCGAGGTCGTGCTCGGCCCCGTGCTCGGAGATCCACTGGAGCGCGGCGTAGATCTCCTCGATCGCGGTGGGGTACCTCGCCTCCGGGGAGAGGCTGTAGTTCACGAAGACCGTCGCGGCCTGGGCCCGTACGGTGAGCTCGCGGACGAGCCGGTCATGGGTGTGGGCGTTGCCGAACACCCAGCCGGCGCCGTGGATGTAAAGGATCACGGGCAGGGTGCCCTGGGCGCCGGCCGGCCGGAAGATCCGGATGGAGACCTCGCCCGACGGGCCGCCGGGGACGGTGAGGTCCTCGATGTCGGCGTCCGGCACGGGGACGTCGCCGTCCTGGACGCCGTCGACGGCCTTGCGGCCCTCGACCGGGCCGAGATCGTAGAGGTACGGCGGGTTCTCGGTCGCCTCGGCGAACGCCTGTGCGGCCCCTTCGAGGACGGGCTTGATATCGGACATGCTGCCTGATCTCTTTCCATGCGCGTACGTGCCACCGGTGGGCGGCTTACGCAGGTCAGCATCGCAATCCCACCGCTCCGGACGCATCAGTAAGTTGACTGGCGTCAGCGCCGGGCGGCCAGGGCGTCCTTGAGGAAGAGGGCCCCCTGGCGGACGGCGGCCAGCGCCGGCGGGCTGTCCCGCAACGGGTCCAGCGACGCGAAGTCGTGGACGGTACCCAGGTATCGGACGGCGGTGACCGGCACACCGGCCGCCAGCAGCCGGCGCGCGTACTGCTCGCCCTCGTCCCGGACGACGTCGGCCTCCGCGGAGACGATCAGCGCGGGCGGCAGCCCCGCGAGGTCCGCCGCGCTCGCCCGTGCCGGTGCGGCGGTGGGCTCGTGCTCGTCGTCGGTGTACTGCTGCCAGTACCACTCCAGCGCGGCGCGGGTCAGCAGGTAGCCGGAGGCGAAGCGCCGCTGCGAGGCGGTGTCGCAGCGCGGGTCGGTCATCGGGTAGTACAGCAGCTGGGCCCGGATGCGTGGCCCGCCGCGCCGCTTGGCCATCATGGCGAGCGCCGTCGCCATGGTGGCGCCCGCGCAGTCGCCAGGCGCCGCAGGCCGCGACGCCCAGCAGGTCCCGGTCCTCGGTCAGCGCGGTGACCTTGTGGTACAGCTCGCGTACCCACGAGGGGTCGCCGGCGTTCTGGGCGGCTCGCAGCGCCTT
>NZ_JBSFTC010000345.1:0-10911 GCF_053590415.1 Nonomuraea sp. NPDC003201 | reverse complement strand
AGCCGAGCAGCCGTCGCGACGGGCAGCAGCGCGTACGTCCCCGCCGCCCAGGCCCGCGCGGGCACCGCCGGGATGACGTGCCGGGTGGCCAGGTACGCCGTCGCGCCCGCCAGCGGCACCGAGCCGAGCAGCAGCACGGACACGGCCAGCCACGTCTTGCCGAACGCGAGCGTGGCCAGGGCCGCGAGCACGGCGACGTACGGGGGCGTCCAGGCGTTCGAGCCGAGCCCGATGTCGTGGAAGCCCTCGGTGCAGAAGGCCCACAGGTCGCCCGCGCCGCCCGTGACCGGGACGAGGGCGCCGCCGCCGAGCCGTTCGCCGCCGAGGAGGGAGCGTTCGGCGACCAGCGCGACCGCGGTCAGCGCGAGCATGAGGACGACGCCGGGGCGGCTGAGGAAGCGTTTGACCGCGCCGGTGTCCGCCGGCACGACCTCGTACTCGTCCTCGGCGGAGGTGGAGGCGGTGGCGGTGGCGTGGTGGTGGCGGCCCGTCGAGTCCACGGGCGCCTCGCCGGCGAGGAAGCTCCGCACCATGTCGATGAGCCGCCGCCAGGCCGCGCCCCGAGGGGTCATCAACCGCTTTATGCGGATATATCCCTTCTTGCGGGCCTGCCTGTTTCCGGCGGGGCGGCGGGCCCGGCGCGCCCGCAGCAGCCGGAACGGATGCAGCAGGATCGACGCCATCGCCGCCAGCTCGTCCAGCGCGTTCGCGGGCTGTTTGCTCACCACGAACAGCGCCGTGCGGAGGGCCGAGCCGAGCACGTTCCGCAGCAGCGCCCAGAGCATCGCGCCGAACGGCAGGTTCGCCATCACCACGAAGATCGCGTTACGCCTGTCCAGCCTGCGGGGATGGTCGCCGCTGACCGTGATCCTGCGCCGCCTGCGGGCCGCCGCCTCGGCGTGCCAGGCCACGGCGGAGGTCACGTTCAGGACCTTGTGCCCGGCGTTGCGCACCCGCCAGCACAGGTCGAGGTCGTCGCGGAACAGCGGGAAGAACGGGTCCAGCCCGCCGACCCGCTCCCACACGTCGCGCCGGATGAGCATCCCGGCCGTGGACACCGACAGCACGTCCCGCGTCCCGTCGTGCTGCCCCTGGTCGAACTCGCGCGGCTCCAGCCCCGTCTCCCTGCGCCCGGTGCGGCCCACGGTGACGCCCACTTCGAGCAGGCGCCGGCGGTCGAGCCAGTCGAGCAGCTTCGGGCCCAGCACGGCGGCCTTCGGATCCTGCGCCGCCGCGGTGAGCAGCGCCTCCAGCGCGCGCCTGTCGGGGCGCAGTCGTCGTGCAACAGCCAGATCCACTCGTCGCTTCCGGCGGGCGGCAGCTTGGCGAGGACTTCGGCGACGGACTCGCCGAAGCCGGTGGAGCGCGGCAGGGAGATCAGGTTGCCGCGGCCGAACGCCTGGGCGAGCAGGTCGGCCGAGCCGTCCCTGCTGCCGTTGTCGACGCCGGCCACGCGGTCCGGCCTGCGACTCTGGTTCACCAGAGCACGCAGCGTCTCCCCCAGCCAGCGCGCGCCGTCATGAGCGACGACGATCACGGTGACATAGGGACGTGACATGGGCGGATGCTCCTGAGGGGGGTAGAGCAGGCGCGCCCACCATATACCTGGGACAGCTGGGACAGCAGATGCGGAAAGGGTCACGCGTTCGACCGCGTGACCCTTCCGCCCATATACCTAAACGGCCTGGCGCTTGATCCGTCTGCGCTCCCGCTCGGACAACCCACCCCAGATGCCGAACCGCTCATCGTGCTCGAGTGCGTATTCCAGACACTCTGCACGGACCTCGCACGATCGGCAGACCTTCTTGGCCTCTCTGGTGGAGCCGCCCTTCTCCGGGAAGAACGCCTCCGGATCCGTCTGCGCGCACAACGCGCGCTCCTGCCAGCCGAGTTCTTCAGCGTCAAGCTGATCCTGTGCGATGACCGGATCGGTCACTGCACACCTCCCTGCCGCCCGCCCGCAATGGAGCCCCCCATGGACGCCTTCCTTATTACCCACCCATCGGAAGGCGTAACAACATGGTTGTAATTACACGCGTGTGCTGTAGCTGACGTCAAGCGGCATGCAGCTATCCGGGGAAAGACCAGAGCTCGCCCCGGTGTGCTTGGCATGTGATGTTCACGCCCGGCCGACACCCTTTTGCGCGCGGCGTCGTAAGGCTCGTTCAACCTGTCAGCGGTCCGAACCGTACCAGGGCGGGATAGACACCCGCCCAGGCCCCACCTTCTCTCTAGTCGTTCATTACCGGTCCGTTACCTGCGGGGCTCGTTGGGCGTGTATATGGCCGTAGGGTCGATCGGGTCGTCTCCCGGGCGCGCGCCGTAGGGGGTGGAGTCGAGCCGCATGGTCGCGTCGCCGACTGGCTCCGCCTGGTGGGGCCAGGGCTGCTGCTGCTGTTGGGGCGCCTGGTGGGTGGGCCGGTACTGGCCCTGCTGGGGCTCGTAACCACCCTGCTGGAGGTGCTGCGGGTGGCCGAGCGGGTCCTCGTACGACCTGGGCGCCTGGCTGGAGTAGTCGGGCACACGCAGCTCCGGCTGGGTGCCCGCGGTGGAGTGCTGGACCGTCGAGTGCTGGCCGGTGGAGTGCTGGTACGTCTCCGCCTGCTGGTAGGCGTCCATGAGCTGCTGGGAGCGCGGGTCCACGGGCGGGTCGGGCTCCTGGTACGCGGACGGGGTGGCGTACTCGCGGCCCGAGTAGCCGGTGAACGGCTGGCCGCCCTGCTGGTCGAAGGCGCTCTGGCCGAAGTAACTCTGCTGCTGCTGTTCGGCGGCCGGCGGGTAGGGGACGCTCGGCGCGGTGTCGCCGGCCGGCGTCGGGAAGGCCTGGTCGGCGAACGCGTTGGGCGCGGCCTCCGGGGGCGCGTACGGGTTCGGGCGGTCCGCGGGCGGGGCGTAGGGATTGGGCTGCTGGTCCGCGGACGGGGCGTACGGGCTGGGCTGGTCGGTCCCGGGCGGCGCGTACGGGTTGGGGCTGGACTGGCCGTAGGCGCTCGGCTGGCTGTCGGCCGGTACGTACGGGGCGGGCTGGTACTCGACGGCCGGCGGGGTGGAGTACTCCTGGGCCGAGGGGACCGAGGGGGCCGTGTCGGCGGGGGCGTAGGCCGACGGGGCGAAGCCCTGCGGGGCGTAGGCCTGGTCCGGCTGGCCCTGGTCCGGCGAGCCGAAGCTCGGCGGGGCATAGGACTGGTCGGGCTGGCCAGGTCCGAAGCCCTGGGGAGCGAAGGGCTGCTCGGGCTGGGTCTGCTCCACCGGCTGGAAGTTCGGCGAGGAGTAGCCCTGGCCCGCTTCCCCCGGTCCGAAGCCCTGCGGGGTGAAGGACGGCTCAGGCTGGCCCGACCCGAAACCCTGCGGGGCGTAGGGCTGCTCAGGCTGGTTCGATCCGAAGCCCTGGGGAGCGTAGGGCTGCTCGGGCTGGCCCGACCCGAAGCCCTGGGGGCCGAAGGACTGCTCGGGCTGGCTCTGGTCGGCCGATCCGAAGCTCTGCGGCGCGTAGGGCTGGTCCGGCTGGCCCTGCTCCAACGAGCCGAAGCTCGGCGTGGAGTAGGACTGGTCCGGCTGGCCCTGCTCCGGCGGGCCGAAGCTGGGCGCGGGGTAGGGCTGCTCGGGCTGGCTCTGGTCCGAGGGGGCGGCGGGCAGGGCGCCCCTGATCACGTGCAGCTGGGGCTGCGGCTCCGGTTGCGCGGCCTGGGGCTCGGGCTGGCCGCCGAAGCTCGGGGGCTGCTGGCCGTACTGGCCCGACGGGGGTTGCTGGCCGTATTGGCCGGAAGGCGGCTGCTGCCCGTAACCGGGCTGCTGGCCGGACGGCGGCTGCTGGCCGGACGGCGGCTGCTGGCCGGACGGCGGCTGCTGGGCGAAGCCCGGCTGCGGGCCGTACGCGCCCGAGGGCGGCTGCTGGCCGTAAGGAGCCTGGCCGTAGCCGGGAGCCTGCTCCGGCTGCCCGAAGCCCTGCTGGGGCTGCTCGGGCTGGCCGAACTGCTGGGGCTGCTGCGGCTGGTCGGGCTGGCCGAACTGCTGCTGCTGCCAGGGCGCCTGCTGGCCGAGGTTCGGGTGGTGGTAGACCTGCGCGACGGGCCGCTCCGGCAGGATCTGCGGGATCAGGTACACCAGCGTGACGGCGACCAACGCGACGGAAGGCACGCCGAGGAGCACCAGCTGCATCGTCGGCCAGGCCCCGAACCCGGAGAACAGGCCGAGGATCAGCGACAGCATGCCGAACACCGTGGCCAGCACCAGCCCGACCGCCGACCCGTACATGATCGGCTTGGCCTTGGGCGACGGTTCGCCGACCTTGGTGACCAGCAGCACGGCTCCGAGCAGCAGCGCGGGAACGACGGGGTTCGCCAGGTCCAGGACGTTCGCGGCCGCCCGCCTGGGCAGGCTGGTCAGGGACGTCGACGAGCCGACCAGGACGTCGCCGACCGCCAGCAGCACGGTCAGCAAGCCGAGGACGAGCATGATCCATGCACCCGGCTCCTTCAGCCGGGCGACGTCAAATTTGCTCACAAGTACCCCCATCGGACCCTTTAGCCCGAAGGGAGTTTGCCACATGACCGACTCGAGTGGCGGGGGTCCCAGGAACCTCCTACATCCCAATTCGGCCTACACCTGGCACTTCTCTCATATCAAGTGGGGTAAAACCACACCCGAGACGGGGTTGTCAGGGGCCGATGGAAGACTGGCGGCATGCACATCGTGTCACTCGCGGGCGGCATCGGCGGCGCCCGTTTCCTGCGCGGACTGCGCGCGACCGCGCCGGATGCCACCATCACCGTCATCGGCAACACGGGTGACGACATCACCCTGTTCGGCCTCCGGGTCTGCCCCGACCTCGACACCGTGATGTACACCCTGGGCAACGGCATCGACGAGGAGCAGGGCTGGGGGCGCGCCAAGGAGTCCCACGTCGTCAAGGAGGAGCTGGCCGCGTACGGCGTGGAGCCGCAGTGGTTCGGGCTCGGCGACCGCGACTTCGCCACCCACATCGTGCGCTCGCAGATGCTGGAGGCGGGCTACCCGCTGTCCCAGATCACGCAGGCGTTGTGCGCGCGCTGGCAGCCCGGCGTGCGGCTGCTGCCGATGACCGACGACCGCTGCGAGACCCACGTGGTGATCGAGGACGAAAACGGCAAGCGCGCCATCCACTTCCAGGAGTGGTGGGTGCGGCTGCGCGCCTCGGTCCCGGCGCAGTCGTTCGCGCTGGTGGGGGCCGACACGGCCAAGCCCGCGCCGGGCGTGCTCGACGCGATCGAGCAGGCCGACGTGGTGATCCTGCCGCCGTCCAACCCGGTCGTGAGCATCGGCACGATCCTGCAGGTCCCGGGCATCCGCGACGCCCTGCTGCCCAAGACCGTGGTCGGGGTCTCGCCCATCATCGGCGGCGCGCCGGTCAGGGGCATGGCCGACGCCTGCCTGACCGCCATCGGGGTGGAGACGACGGCGCAGGCCGTGCTCGACCTGTACGGCCCGGAGCTGATCGACGGATGGCTGGTGGCGGAAGAGGACGAAGGGGTCGCGCTCGACGGCGTACGGGTGATCGCCCGGCCGATCCTCATGCACGACGCCGACGCCGCCGCCGACATCGCCCGCACCGCGCTCGACCTGGCCCAGGAGCTCGCCCGATGACCAGCGCCCCCCGGCGTTTCGAGGTGATCGCCGTCGAGGGCATCGGCGAGGTGCGGCCCGGCGACGACGTCGCGGAGCTGCTCAAGGACGTCGGCCTGCGGGACGGCGACATCGTGGTCGTCACGTCCAAGATCATCAGCAAGGCCGAGGGCCGCGTCCGCCGGGCCCCCGACCGCACCCAGGCCATCGAGGACGAGACCGAGCGCGTGGTGGCCAGGCGGGGCGACACCGTGATCTCCCAGACCCGCCACGGCTTCGTCATGGCCGCCGCCGGAGTCGACGCCTCCAACACCGAGCCGGGCACCGTGCTCCTCCTCCCCGAAGACTCCGACGCCTCGGCCAGGCGCATCAGGAAGGGCCTGGCCGTGCGGGCGGGCGTGATCGTCTCCGACACGTTCGGCCGCCCGTGGCGCGAAGGGCTCACCGACGTGGCCATCGGAGTGGCGGGCATGCGCCCGCTCGACGACTTCCGTGGCACCTCCGACGGCTACGGCAACGAGCTCAACGCCACCGTCACCGCGCTGGCCGACGAGATCGCGGGCGCGGCCGAGCTGGTCAAGGGCAAGCTCGGCGGGGTCCCGGTGGCGATCGTGCGCGGGCTGTCCCACCTGGTCACCGACGACGACGGGCCCGGGGTCAGGCCGCTGGTGCGGCCGGCCGACGACGACCTGTTCCGCTACGGGTCGCGGGATGTCGTGTTCGCCCGCCGTACGATCAGGGAGTTCTCGGACCGGCCGGTCGATCCGGCGAAGGTGCGCAGGGCGGTCGCGGCGGGCATCGCCGCGCCCGCGCCGCACCACACGACCCCCTGGCGGTTCGTGCTGGTGGAGTCGCCGAAGACGCGCACCAAGCTGCTCGACGCCATGCGCGACGCGTGGATCGAGGACCTGCGCGGCGACGGGTTCAGCGAGCAGTCGATCGCCAAGCGGATCAAGCGGGGCGACGTGCTGCGCGACGCGCCCTGTCTGATCGTGCCGTGCCTGGTGATGGAGGGCTCCCACACCTACCGCGATGATCGGCGCACCGCGTCGGAGCGGGAGATGTTCGTCGCGGCGACCGGCGCCGGGGTGGAGAACCTCCTCATCCAGCTCGCCGTCGAGGGGCTGGGCTCGGCGTGGGTGTCGTCCACGATGTTCTGCCGCCCGGTGGTCCGCGAGGTGCTCGCCCTGCCCGGCTCCTGGGACCCGATGGGCTGCGTGGCCGTCGGCCACGCTGCCGCCCCGCCGCGCGACCGTGCTCCCCGCGACCCGGACGACTTCATCCTCACGCGCTGACCACGGCCGAAAGGATAGGTCAAACAGGCATTTACCGTTAGGAAAGTTTCCTTTACATTTGGGGCATCCCCCCATGTGAAGGAGCAACTTCATGAGAAGGACGCTCACGTTAGTCGCCGTGGTGGTGATCGCCGTCGCCACCACGCTGTTCAACACGGCGCCGGCGTTCGCGCACGGCTACGTCAACTCCCCACCCAGCCGGCAGGCCAACTGCGCCCAGGGCAAGGTCCCCAACTGCGGCAACATCATCTACGAGCCGCAGAGCGTGGAGGGCCCGAAGGGGTTGCGGAGCTGCCACGCCAACCTGTCGCAGTTCGCGCAGCTCAGCGACGAGAGCAAGCCGTGGCCGGTCGCCCAGGTGGGCACCACGGTGACCTTCAACTGGACGTTCACCGCCAGGCACGCCACGCTCAACTACGAGTACTACATCGGCAACACGCGGGTCGCCGTCTTCAACGGCAACGGCCAGCAGCCGCCCGCGACGGTCTCGCACACGGTCAACCTGTCCGGCTACTCGGGCCGGCAGAAGGTCCTGGCGATCTGGAACATCTCCGACACCGCCAACGCCTTCTACTCGTGCATCGACCTGCAGATCGGCGGCGGTGGCGGCAACCCGAACCCGACCCCCACCCCGACCGTCACGCCGACCCCCAACCCGACGCCCACGCCCACTCCCACGACGCCGTCGGGCACGTGGAAGGCCGGCACCGCGTACGCGGTCGGCAACACCGTCACCTACAACGGCGTCACGTACCGCTGCATCCAGGCCCACACGGCGCTGGCCGGCTGGGAGCCGCCCAACGTCCCGGCGCTCTGGCAGCGCGTCTAGCCAGCCAGAAGGGGGCGTTCCGCCAGGAGCGCCCCCTTTCTCATGGGGTCGGCTTGCAGGTGGGGTGGCAGAGCCGGCGGGCCAGGGCGGCGAGGAAGACGTCGATGATCTCCCCCGGCTCCTGGGCCTCGTGCAGCGAGCCGTTCGTGGCGGCCGTGATCCGCGACAGGCTGTCGTGGTCGACACCCTTGCCGAAGGCGATGATGATGATCTGTACGGGCTTGTCGGGGTTCCACTCGTGGCGCAGCTTGTCGAGGAGCTCCGGCAGCTTCGTGCCCTTGCCGTCGTCCTTGCCGGCCGTGATCACCAGGAGCGCGTTGTTCATCTCCTCGCGGTACTCGCTGGTGACCTTGCGGAAGCCGCCGAGTATCGCGTCGTAGAGCGAGCTGTCCAGGGTGGGATGGGCGGTGATCGTGCCGGTCAGCTCGGCGAGGCGGCTCTTGCGTACCACCTGTCCGGTCTGGGGCTCGTTGATCGGGCCGAGCCCGACCCGCTCCCGGTAGGGCTTGAGGCCGCCCAGCCCCTCGGCGAACTCCCACAGGCCCATGTGCGTCGAGTCCGGGAAGAGCTGCAGCCCGATCTTGGCCGCGTCCAGCGCGATGCTGATCCTGGTGGTGCCGTTCAGCGACTCGGCCATGTGCTTGGAGGTGTCGGCCAGGACGAGGATGTTCGTCGGCGGGGCCAGCCGGCTCCAGGCCCGCAGCGCCTCGTCGATGTCCTGCGACGACACCGACGACCTGGTCTTCGGGGTCTCCGAGGGGATCTGCGGCCCCGGCGAGATGGGGCCCAGGGTGCCGTCGCCCGACCTGAACCCGGCCCGCCGGACGATCTCCTGCGCCTGCGAGCCCTTCAGCCAGTCGGCGAAGACCGTGGACGCCTCGGCCACCGTGGGGTCGGTCGCGGTGACGACGTACGGGTAGTCGAGGTTGATCGTGCCCTCGCGCGGGTGCAGCGCGACGACCGGGTCGGCGGAGGGGCGCTGGTTGTGGTTCCAGACCGACTGCTCGGGGACGATGACGACCGGACGCTGCCAGAACGTGTGGTCGTCGACCGCCGCCAGCATGCTGCGGTAGTCGGGGGCGGAGCCGGCCTGCGCCCACCGTACGAACGCGGTCAGCGCCTTGTCCGCCTCCGGCCCCGTGCCGACGACGTCCCTGGCGGCGGCCACGGTCGCGATGCCCGCCCCGGCCAGCGACGGGTCTGGTACGCGTACGACGTCCGGCTCGTCCGAGTTGGGCGTCAGCCGCCCGCGCACGGTGGCGGGGAAGACCATCCGCCAGTTCATCTCGGTCTTCCCCACGGAGAAGCGCTGGGCCAGCGACGAGCGGGTGGCGAACACCAGCGGCGAGGTCGCCACCACGCTCTCACCGGCGGGCAGCGCGCTCGCGCCCTGCTGGCGGGCCAGCCTGATCCAGGCCGACGAGTCCGCGATCCACCCGTCGGGCCGCTCGCGCAGGACGCCCGCGCGGTCGCCGATCAGCGTACGCAGGACGGTGGCCGGCGACTGCTCGGTCACCTGGACCAGCACGCACCGGCCACCCACGGACGTCTTCGTCTCGTTGAACCGCTCGGCCGCCTCCATGGCCGCCGGGGCCACGTCGACGGCCGCCGCGACGCTGACCAGAACAGGCTCTCGTGTGCTGCACAGCAGGCCGCCACTGCCGAACACCACCACGAGGCCGGCGGCCACGATGACCACCGCGGTCAGGCCCGCCAGCACGCCGCGCCGGAAAGCCTTCCTGCGTCGCAGCTCAGCGGGCAGCGGAGCGCGGTGCCGACCTAACCGCACGGTGAACCTCTCTCCCAGGGGAGTGATGATTCTTCCAGCGCCTCCCATGGCGGGCGCAAGCCTTGTTAGAACATGTTACAACTACGCCATCGGCAGGACCCTCCGGACGCTCTTGCACACGCCGTCGCTGGCCTCGGACGCCGCGAGCCGTTCGTCCGTGGGGACGCCGTACTCGGTGGTGCGCTGCCTGACCGGCCTGCCGGTGACCTCGACCATCTCGCGCAGCTCGCTGATCGTCTTGTACGAGCCGTTCTCCGAGCCCGCCATGCGGCTGATGGTCTCCTCCATGAGGGTGCCGCCGAGGTCGTTCACGCCGCCCTGGAGCACCTGGTGGCACAGGTCGTCGCGGAGCTTCACCCAGGAGCACTGGATGTTCTTGATCGCGCCGTGCAGGAGGATCCTGGCGAGCGCGTGCACGGCCCTGTTCTCTGCCGCCGTGGGGCCCGGGCGGGCGATCCCGGCCAGGTAGATGGGGGCGCTGGTGTGCACGAACGGCAGCAGCACGAACTCGGAGAACCCGCCGGTCCGCTCCTGGAGGCTGCGGATCAGCTTGATGTGCCTGACCCAGTGCAGGTGGTTGTCGACGTGCCCGTACATCATGGTGGACGTGGTCGGGATGCCCACTTTGTGGGCCGTCGTGATGACCTCGACCCACTCCTTCGCGGGCAGCTTCCCCTTGGTCAGCACCCACCTGACGTCGTCGTCCAGGATCTCGGCCGCCGTCCCGGGCAGCGAGTCCACCCCGGCCTCCTTGGCCGCCTCCAGCCACGCCTGGATGGACATGTCGGTGCGGCTGGCCCCGTTGATGACCTCCATGGGGGAGAACGCGTGCACGTGCATCCCGGGCGTCCGCTCCTTGACCGCCCTGGCCAGGTCGAAGTACGCGGTGCCGGGGAGGTCGGGGTGGATGCCGCCCTGCATGCACACCTCGGTCGCGCCCGCGTCCCACGCCTCCTGGGCCCGGTCGGCCACCTGGTCCAGGCTCAGGGTGTACGCGTCGGCGTCGGTCCTGCGCTGGGCGAAGGCGCAGAAGCGGCATCCGGTGTAGCACACGTTGGTGAAGTTGATGTTCCTGTTGACGACGTAGGTGACCTCGTCGCCCACGGCCTGCCGGCGGAGGTCGTCGGCGATGGCGGCCAGCTCGTCCAGCGCCTCGCCTTCGGCGGCCAGCAACGCCACGGCCTCGGCGTCACTCAACCCACCCGGATCGGCCGCCGCCCGCCGCAACGCCCGCCTCACCTCCCCGGGCGTCCCGCTCCCGGCACCGGCGAGCGAGGCCCCGCTCGAAGCACCGCCCGCCGCCACGCCATCCGCCGACACGCCTGCCGACGCGGCACCGGCTGGCACGGCGCCCGAAGCGGCGTCCGCAGCGCCCCCGGCCGCAGCGCCCGCTGGCC
>NZ_JBSFTC010000344.1:0-10917 GCF_053590415.1 Nonomuraea sp. NPDC003201 | reverse complement strand
TGGCGTTCGAGCCGGTGCTGCCGCTGGCGGCGGCGGGCGAGCGCCTGGCCGGGATCACGGCGGCGCTGCGCCGCCTGCGCGAGGTCCGCTCCGCCACCCCGGCCGTCGCGGAGCCCGCCCGGCCGGCGACCCGGCCCGAGGTCCCGCTGACCGTCGAGATCGACGACCTGGTGGTCCGCCACGGGTCCGCGCGGGCCGCTCTGGACGGCGTGTCGCTGACGCTCACACCCGGCAGGCGGGTGGCGATCGTGGGCCCCAGCGGGGCGGGCAAGAGCACGCTGCTGGCCGCCCTGATGCGCCTGGTCGAGCCGGAGTCGGGCAGCATCCGCGTCAACGGCGTGGACGTCCGCGACCTCGCCGGCGACGACGTGCGGACGCTCATGACCGGCCTCACCCAGGACCCGTACATCTTCCGCGCCAGCCTGAAGGACAACCTGCGCCTCGCGGGCCCGGAGGCCGGCGAGGAGGAGCTGGAGCGGGCCGTACGCGACGCCAGGCTCGACGGCTGGGTCGAGCGGACGGGGTGGGACGCCGAGCTGGGCGAGGACGGCAGGACCGTGTCCGGCGGCCAGCTGCAGCGCCTGGCCCTGGCCAGGGCCCTGCTGTACGACCCGCCGGTGCTGCTGCTCGACGAGCCCGCCGAGGCGCTCGACGAGGAGACGGCCGACCGGCTGATGGGCGACCTGCTCGACGTCACCCGCGACCGCACCACGCTCCTCGTGACGCACCGGCTCAAGGGGCTGGAGAGCGTGGACGAGGTCGTGGTGCTCGAAGAGGGCCGGGTCGTCCAGCGCGGACGGCATGACGAGCTCGTCTCGGTGCCCGGCTACTACCGCGATCTGTGGGAGTCCGAGGTCCTGACCAGGCGCTGAGTCCCCTGACGAAAACGGGATTGAGTTGGCGCGGCAATCTGGTTTAAAGTACAAACCAGTTTGAGGGACCGAGGAGTTTGCGATGACGAGCGACGACGACCAGGTGACCAGCCCTGAGGAGATGCTGCGCGTCATCGAGGAGCAGCGGGCCGCCACCACGAGGTGGCTGCACGGCGATCCGCTCCTGCTCTACGCCCCCTGGGGCATCGCCTGGCTGCTCGGCTTCACCGCGTTCTTCCTGCACTACGGCCTCGACGGCCATCCCTACGCGCCGATCACCCAGATGCAGGCGCTGGGGGTGCTGATGGGCGCGCAGATCGTGGCCGGGGCGGTGGCCGCGTTCGGGATCGTGCGGATGAACAAGGGCATCCGCGGCGACCATACGGCCAGGGGCACGATGTACGGCTACGCGTGGTTCGCCGGGATGATGCTCGTGGTCGTCATCGCCTCCAGGGTGAGCGACCTGCTGCCACCCGCCGAGAGCGGCCTCGTCTGGGGAGGCGCGTCGCTCATGGTCGTCGCGGTCATGCACATGGCCGGGGGCGCGATCTGGCTCAACTGGCCGATGTTCTTCATCGGGGCGTGGGTGGCGGGCGTCGACGCCGTGGGCGTGCTCCTCGGCGCCGGCTGGCACGCGCTGCTGACGGCGGTGCTGCTGGGAGGCGGCTTCATCGTCGCGGGCCTGTGGCTCAGGCGCTGCTCGCGGTGAGCGCGGACAAGGTGCCGCCGGAGCTCGACCCGGTGATCCACGCGCAGGCCAGGCTCCGGGTCGTCGCCGCGCTCAACGTGCTCGGCGAGGGGAACGAGATGGCCTTCCCCTCGCTGAAGGACCTGCTCGGCATGACGGCGGGAAACCTGTCGGTGCACCTCACCAAGCTGGAGGACGCCGGATACGTCCAGATCGTCAAGACGCACAAGGGGCGCACCCCCGTCACGTTCGTGGCACTCACCAAGCGCGGACGGCTTGCCTTCGAGGACTACAACAAGGCGATCCGCGCCTTGCTCGACAATGCTGGAGGAATCTCATGACCATGCTCGCCAGGGCGATCGAGGTCACCCGTCGCTACGGCGACGTGCTCGCGCTCGACCGCGTCTCGCTCGACATCCGGGCGGGCGAGCTCGTCGGGCTGCTCGGCCCGAACGGCGCGGGCAAGTCCACCCTGATCAACCTGTTCGTGGGGCTGCGCCGCCCCACGTCCGGCACGGTCGAGCTGCTCGGCGGCTCCCCGCAGGACCCGGCCATGCGGCGCGGGATCGGCGTGACCCCGCAGGAGACCGGACTGCCCGAGTCGTTACGCGTCGGCGAGATCGTCGACTTCGTCTCCTCACATTTCCCGAAAAAAGCGGATAAAGGGGAGCTGCTGGCCCGCTTCGGCCTCGACGACCTGGCCAAACGGCAGGTCGGCGGTCTGTCGGGCGGCCAGAAGCGTCGCCTGGCCGTGGCGCTGGCCTTCGCGGGCGACCCGCAGCTGGTCTTCCTGGACGAACCCACGACCGGCCTGGACGTCGAGGCCAGGCGCTCGCTGTGGGAGGGCGTCAGATCCTTCCACGAGGGCGGCGGCACGGTCCTGCTGACCAGCCACTACCTGGAGGAGATCGAGGCCCTGGCCGAGCGGGTCGTGGTGGTGGGCCACGGCCGCGTGCTGGCCGACGACACGGTGCGGGCCGTGCGCGACATGGTGGGCGTGCGGCGCGTCTCGCTCGTCGCCGAGAACCTGCCCGAGCTGCCCGGCGTGATCGGCACCGAACACAAGGACGGCCGCACCCACCTGGTGACCACCGACCCCGACCGGCTGGTCGTCGAGCTGGTGCGCAGCGGCACCCCGTTCTCCGGCCTCGAGATCAGGCCGACCACCCTGGAGGAGGCCTTCCTCACCATCACCTCGAAGGAGAGCGCCCATGCCTAGCCTCGTCCTCGCGCACACCCGCTACCTCATGCTGGAGCAGCTGCGGGTGCCCATCAGCCTCCTGGCCAGCGCGTTCTTCCCGGCCGTGTCGATGCTGGCCTTCGTGGTGCCGTTCGCGGGGCAGGATCCGAAGGGGGCCACGATGGCGACGGCGTCGCTGATGTTCTTCGGGGCCATGTCGGGGGCGTTGATCGGGCTCAGCATCACCGTCGCCCAGGACCGCGAGCAGCCCTGGAACCCTTACCTGCGCACGCTCCCGGCGGGCCCGTTCCCCCGCTTCGCCGCGCGGATCCTGACGACGGTGGCCGTCATGCTGATCTCGGTGATCCCCGTGCTGCTGGTGGCGGCGTTCCTCACGAAGGCCACCATCACGCCGGTGAAGCTGCTGCTGGGGCTGGCCGTGCTGGTCGTCAGCGGGATCCCGTTCATGCTGCTGGCCCTGTTCATCGGCTTCCGGCTGAGCTCGAAGGCGGCGATCGCCGTGTCGCAGATCCTGTTCTTCCCGCTGGCGGTGCTGGGCGGGCTGCTGCTGCCGCCCCAGGTCCTGCCCGGCTTCATCGAGGCCGTCTCCCCGTACGTGCCGACCCGGGGTGCGGCGGAGCTGCTCTGGGCGGTGACCGCGGACCGCGCCCCGAACGTGGTCGCCGTCGTCATGCTGGCCGTCTGGACGGTCGTCCTCGCCCTCGCCGCGGGCTGGGCCTACCGCCGCGACGAGGGCAGACGCTTCTCCTGAAATGGGGGGGTGTGCCGCCGAGTCCGCAGCGATCTCAACGGCACACCCGTTCCGGGAGGGGGTCCTTGTTACTTCTTCTCTTCGAGGGTCACGGTGACGTCGGCCGTCTTGCCGTCCCTCATGTATGTGATCTTGACCTGTTGGCCGGGTTTAAAACCTCTGACCTGCCCAACTACAGTATCTCCCCCGTCAACCGCCTTGTCACCGATCTTGGTGATCAGGTCGCCCTGCCGCAGTCCCGCCTTGGCCGCCGGGCTCCCGTCGGTGACCTGCCTGACGAGGGCTCCCGGCACGTCGCCGGTCGCGTCGGTGACGCTCACGCCGAGGAACGCGTGGCTGACCTTGCCGCTGCCGATGAGCTGCTCGGAGACCTGCTTGGCGGTGTTGACCGGGATGGCGAAACCGACACCGCCGCCCGCGGCGTCCGAGGCGATCGCGGTGTTGATGCCGATCAGCTCGCCCGCGGCGTTCACCAGCGCGCCGCCGGAGTTGCCCGGGTTGATCGAGGCGTCGGTCTGGATGGCGCCGGCGATCGTGGTGGCCCCGCTCCCCTGGTCCTGCTGCTGGCCCCAGCCCCAGCCGGGCGGGATCTGCTGCCGCTGCTCGCCGCCGACGGTGAGCGTGCGGTCGAGCGCGCTGACGATGCCCGCGGTGACGGATCCGTCGAGGCCGAGCGGGCTTCCGATGGCCAGTACGGGGTCGCCGACCTTGACGATGTCGCTGTCGCCGAGCGTGGCCTTGCTCAGCCCCGACATGCCCTCCGCCCTGATGACGGCCAGGTCGGTGGCCGGGTCGGTGCCGACGACGCTGGCCTTGGCGGTCTTGCCGTCGTTGAACTTGACGGTCATCTGCCCGCCGCCCTCGCCGGCGCCCACGACCACGTGGTTGTTGGTGAGGATGAGCCCGTCCTCCGACAGCACGACGCCGGAGCCCTCACCGGTCTGACCCTGGATCATCACGACGGTCGGCTGCACCTTGGCGGCCACCTGCGCGATGGTGAGCTGGTTGGAGGCCGACTTGAAGACGGGACTCGGCGTGGCGCTGCTGGCCAGCTGCGTCGGCTGGAACGCGTTGGCGACGACGGCCCCCACGACGCCGCCGCCGATGGCCGTGGCCGCGAGAGCCAGCCCGGCGACGGTCTTGCGACCCGCGGCGAAGCCGAGCTTCTTCGGTGGGGAGGAAGGCGGGGCCGGCTGGTCCATGATCTGCGTGTCCCGCCGGGGAAAGCCCCCGGCGGCCGGCGGGTTGCTGCCGAACTGGCTCCACCCGCCGGTCCCCTGCTCGTGAGGCTCGTTCGCGTTCATCTGTCATCTCCCTCGAGTACCGATGACTCCAGGGTGCCAAGCGACGCGTAAGCGCACGTTAAGCCGCTGATCAGAGCTTTATGAGAACTCTGAACGGGGGCCTTATCCGCCAAGGTGGAACCACCGGCGACGGTCCGGAGAAAATGCGGAAAATTTACCCGGAAGCCGGCCAGTACTCGTCCCTGAGCAGGCGCTTGTAGAGCTTGCCCGTCGGGTGGCGGGGCAGCTGCTCGCGGAAGTCCACCGACTTCGGGCACTTGTAGTGGGCCAGGCGCTCGCGGCAGTACGCGATCAGCTCCGCCTCCAGCCCCGGGCCGGCCTCGGCCATGGAGACCGGCTCCACCACGGCCTTGACCTGCTCGCCCATCTCCTCGTCCGGCACCCCGAACACCGCCACGTCGGCCACCTTCGGATGCACCGACAGGACGTTCTCGGCCTCCTGCGGGTAGATGTTCACGCCACCGGAGATGATCATGTACGAGCGGCGGTCGGTGAGGTAGAGGAAGCCGTCGTCGTCCAGGCGGCCGATGTCGCCGAGCGTGGTCCAGCCCCTGCCCTGGGGGTCTTCCGCGGAGCGGGTCTTGCCCGGGTCGTCGTGGTACTCGAACCGGCCGCCCTTCTCGAAGTAGATCGTGCCGTGCTCGCCCGGGGGCAGGTCGTTGCCGTCCTCGTCGCAGATGTGCACGATGCCGAGCAGGGAGCGGCCGACCGTGCCCTTGTGCTGGAGCCAGTCCTGGGAGTTGACGTAGAGGAAGCCGTTGCCCTCGGTTCCCGCGTAGTACTCGTGGATGATCGGGCCCCACCAGTCGATCATCTGCTCCTTGACGGGGACGGGGCAGGGGGCGGCGGCGTGGATCGCGTACGCGAGCGAGGAAATATCGTACTTTGTCCGGATTTCCTCGGGCAGTTTGAGCATCTTGATGAACATCGTGGGCACGAGCTGCGCGTGCGTCACCCCGTACCGCTCGACCAGCGCCAGGAACTGCTCGGGGTCGAAGCGCTCCATCACCACCACCGTCGCCCCGAGCCGCTGGAACGTCAGGCTGTAGCGCAGCGGGGCGGCGTGGTAGAGCGGGGCCGGCGAGAGGTAGACGCTGTCCGCCGACGGCGCGAACAGCGCCTGGACGAGCTGGAGCAGCATGCCGGGCTCGGTGAGCGGGCCGTGCGCCGACGGGATCTTGACGCCTTTCGGCCGTCCCGTGGTGCCCGAGGAGTAGAGCATGTCCACGCCCATGCACTCGTCGTCGATCGGGGTGGCCGGCTGCTTGGCGACCGCCTCCTCGTACGACGCGAAGCCCTCGGCCGTGCCGTCCAGCATGAGCCGCAGCTCGACCCCGGGCGTGGCGGCGGTGACCGAGGTGGCGACGGCGGCCAGGTCGGCGCTGGAGATGAACGCCCGGGCGCCGCAGTTGCCGATGATGTAGGCCAGCTCGTCGGTCTGCAGGCGGGAGCTGATCGGCGTGTAGTACAGCCCCGAGCGCTGCGCCGCCCAGGCGACGGCCAGGAAGAGGGGGTGGTTGGCGAGCATGAACGCGATGTGGTCACCGGGGCGCAGCCCGGCCGCGCGGAGCAGGTGGGCCAGCCGGTTCGACTCCTCGTCCAGCTCGCGGTAGGTGATGATCCGTCCGGAGCCCGCCATGATCACAGCGGGCTTGTCTGGGGTGACTGCTGCGATGGCTCCCGGATACATGACCGAACACTATTCGGTGCCGCGCGCCCACGCCAGGCTGCGCGCCGCCCATCCCCTTTGCGTGCGGGTGGGACGGGCGACGCGGCTTCGCGCGGGTGGGGTCACGCGGCGGGGATGACGGAGCCCTCGTACTTCTGCTTGATGAAGTCCTTGACCTTCTGGTCCTGCAGCAGCTTCCCGAGCGTGACGATGTTGGCGTCCTTCTCGTGGCCGGCCTTGACGACGAGGCCGTTCACGTACGGGTTGCCCTCGGTCTTCTCCAGCACCAGCGCCTGCGACGCCGGCTTGAGCCCCGCCTCGATGGCGTAGTTGCCGTTGATGACGGCGGCGTCCACGTCCTCGAGCGAGCGCGGGAGCTGAGCGGCCTCAAGCGGCTTGAACTGCAGCTTCTTCGGGTTGTCCACCACGTCGCGCTCGGTGGCGGCGGTGCCGACGCCGTCCTTGAGCCTGACCAGGCCGTTGTCGGCGAGCAGCTTGAGCGCGCGGCCCAGGTTGGTGGCGTCGTTCGGCACGGCCACGGTCGCGCCGGCGGCCAGCGCGGACACGGAGGTGATCTTCTTGGAGTAGAGGCCCAGCGGCTCCAGGTGCACCGGCGTGACGAAGGTCAGCTTGGTGCCCTTGGAGGCGTTGAAGTCGTCCAGGTACGGCTTGTGCTGGAAGAAGTTCGCGCTCAGCTGACCCTCGTCGAGCTGCACATTCGGCTGCACGTAGTCGGTGAACTCCACGACCTCGAGCTTGAGCCCGGCGGCCGGGGCCAGGTTCTGCTTGACGAAGTTGAGGATCTCCGCGTGCGGCACCGGGCTGGCGCCCACCTTCAGCACGGTGTCGGCCGACTCAGTGGCCGTCGTCGCGGACTGCGACGTTCCGCATGCGGCGAGCGACAAGGCCAGCGCAACAGCACCCGCTATATAACGAAATTTCATGATTTTTCCTTATTTGTGAGATAGGCGCCGAGCGACCCAGTCGCCCAGGCTTTGCAGAAGTTGCACGATGATGAGGAGCAGGACGACGGTCACGATCATCAGCAGCGTCTCGAACCGCTGGTAGCCGTACCGGACCGCCAGGTCGCCCAGCCCGCCGCCGCCGAGCGTGCCGGCCATGGCGCTGTAGCCGATGAGCGCGACGACGGTCACGGTCAGGCCCGCGACCAGCCCGGGCAGCGCCTCGGGCAGCAGGACCTTGCGCACGATGGTGGCCCGGCTCGCGCCCATGGCCTGCGCGGCCTGCACCACGTCCGGGCCGACCTCCCTGAGCGCCGTCTCGACGAGCCGGGCGAAGAACGGCACCGCGCCGACCGTGAGCGGCACCACGAACGCGGCCGTCCCGATGGTCGTGCCGACGACGAGCCGGGTGAACGGGATGATCGCGATCATCAGCACGATGAACGGCAGCGACCGCCCGACGTTGACCACGAACCCGAGTGACGACTTGAGCGCCGGAGCCGGCCGCAGCCCGTTCCGGTCGAACACCACCAGCGCCACGCCGAGCGGCAACCCGAGCAGCGCCGTGAACAGCGTCGACCAGCCGACCATCTGCGCCGTCTCCAGCGTCGCCGGACCGAGCAGCGGCAGGATCTCGTCCCAGTTCATGCGCTTTCCTCCACGATCAGGCCCGCGTCACGCAGGTACGCCAGCGCGGCGGCGGTTTCGGCGCCGTCGAGCGCGACCCGCAGCCGGCCCACCGAGCCGCCGGCGAGGTCCTCGATCGAGCCGCCCAGGATGCTCAGGTCCACGGAGAACTTCCTGACCACCTCCGACACCACCGGCTGCCGCGGGTCGCCGGTGAACGTCAGCGTCACCGAGCCGGCCGGCGCGGGCTCGGGCAGCGGGAAGATCTCCTTGGTCAAGCGGGATCCGGGGGTGCGGATGAGGTCCGCGATGGCGCCCGACTCCTCGATGCGCCCGTTCGCCATGATGGCGACCGAGTCGCAGACGCTCTTGACGACGTTCATCTCGTGGGTGATGAGCAGGATCGTCAGGCCCAGCTCGGCGTTGAGCCGCTTGAGCAGCGCGAGGATCGACTGGGTGGTGGCCGGGTCGAGCGCCGAGGTGGCCTCGTCCGACAGCAGCACGGACGGGTTGCCCGCGAGCGCCCTGGCGATGCCGACCCGCTGCTTCTGGCCGCCGGAGAGCTGGTTCGGGCGGTCCTTGCCGCGGCCCGCGAGCCCGACGAGCTCCAGCAGCTCGGCCACGCGGCGGTCGCGCTCGGCCCTGGGCACGCCCATGATCTCCAGGGGGAAGGCGACGTTGCCCGCGACCGTGCGCGAGTTCAGCAGCGCGAAGTGCTGGTGGATCATGCCGATGCGCTGGCGGGCGCGGTTGAGCTCGGCGCTGCGCAGCGCGGTCAGGTCCTGCCCAGCGACGGTGACGGTGCCCGCGGTGGGGCGTTCGAGCAGGTTGACGCAGCGCAGGAGCGTGCTCTTGCCGGCGCCGCTCTGGCCGAGCACGCCGTAGATCTCGCCTTCGCGCACGTGCAGGTCGACGCCGTCCAGCGCCACGGTGTCCCCGTACTGCTTGCGCAGGCCTGAAGCCTGGATCACGGAATATCCCCACGACTGAGAGCGGCCCGTCGGCGGGCCGCGGAAACGTACATCACATGAAGGAAGAAAAGGGGGCCGATGTCAGGGGGCAGGTGTCAGCGGGTGCCGGGGGGGAAGGGCAGGTGGCTCAGCCTGCGCAGCACGAAACAAGGTGCGATCATGGTGACCTTCGAGGAGGAGCGGGCGGATCTCTGCTTCAGCTCGGCATTCGCCCCATACGACAACACGAGCCGTCCCGGTGGGCGCTCGTGTCGTACGCGTAGGCCTCGTTCACGCCGGATTCAACGGATCCCTTGACTCCCCTTATTCCCTACTTCTTTGGTGATCTGAGTCACGATGCGCCAGCCGTGGCCTGGGACCACGGCCAGGTCCCCCCGATCGTCCTGGAAGGCGGCCCGCACGTCGCCGATGAGGAAGCGGTGCGGCTGGTCGCCGAGGTTCAGCAGCGTGACGACCTCCTCGCCGGGTCCCCCGCGGCTGCGGAGCGCGACGGTGGTGTTGGTGAGCTGTTCGGCGGTGGTCCGGGCTCGGTGCAGCCACGGGTGGCGCCTGCGGAAGCCGATGAGCCGCTGGTGAAGCCGGTAGACCTCGGTCCCGTACGGCGGCAGGCCGTCCGGCTCGGCGGGGAACGCCGGTCTGATCGCGTCGTCGCCGCCGGCCCGTTCCTCCTTCAGTCCCTGGAACGCCTGCTCGTCCCCGTAGTAGACGCTGGGCAGGCCCGCGACGGTGAACAGCACGGCCAGCGCGTGGCCCAGGTGGCGGGGGTCGTCGAGCCGGGTGGCGAGCCTGGTGACGTCGTGGTTCCCGACGAACGTGAGCGGCACGAACGTGTCGAGCAGCTTGTCGTGGCGGTCGAGGGCCCAGGCGAGCTCGAAGAGGTTGCGGTCGTTGAGCGAGCTCCAGATGGCCTTCCACAGCTCGTACTGGGTGACCGAGTCGAGCCCCGACTCGCTGACGTAACCGGCGTAATCGCCGTGGATCACCTCGCCGCCGAACCACGCCTCGGGGTGCCGTTCGCGTACCTCCGGCAGGACCTTCCGCCAGAACCACGCCGGCACGGCGTACGCGGCGTCGAGCCGCCACCCCGAGGCGCCGCGGCGGAGCCAGTGGTCGAGCACGCCGGCCACGTATTGCTGCACGGCGGGTTGGGCGTGGTCGAGCGTGACGAGCCCGTGGTGGCCCTCGAAGACCTCGTAGCCGCCGGGGGCGCGCTTGAACCATCGTTCGCCGGCCGCGAAGGAGCGGCCCACGTGGTTGAACACGCCGTCGAGGACGATCCGCAGCCCGCGGTCGCGCGCCTTGGCGACGAGGGAGTCGAAGTCGCGATCGTCGCCGAGGCGCGGGTCGATCCTGAGGTGGTCGACGGTGTCGTACCCGTGGGACTCGGCGGCGAAGATCGGGCCGAGCTGCAGGCCCGAACAGCCCAGCTCGACCGCGTAGTCCAGCCACGACTCGAGCTGCCGCAGCCGGTGCCGCGTGCCCTCGGCAGGCTCTGCCGTGGCGGGGGCTCCGGTGAAGCCGAGCGGGTAGACGTGCCACCAGATCGCATGTTCAGTCCACGACGGCACGAACGCTCCTTTCCCGGCGTACCACCCAGGGCAGATACCCGAGCCCCAGGGCCAGCACGCAGCCGATGACCGTGTCCGCCAGCCGGTACCCGATCGTGGCGGGTGGCACACGTGCGCCGCCCTCCATGAGCAGCAGGACGAGCGGGGTCATGACGGTCGCGTACAGGGTGTAGTTGCGCTCCTTGAGCATCGGCCTGACCGCGGCCAGCGCGGCGACGAGCAGCACGAACAGCCACGACGGCGGCACCCACAGCAGCGCGGCGGATCCGGCGACCGCTCCGGCGGCGGTGCCGGCGGCCCGCTC
>NZ_JBSFTC010000343.1:0-10938 GCF_053590415.1 Nonomuraea sp. NPDC003201 | reverse complement strand
GCGAAGGGGGCGTCGGGCGGGCAGAGGCCGAGCGCCTCTTCCAGGAGCCCGACGAAACGCCGCGCGCTCGGCTCGGAGTCCGAGTGGCCGGCGCGCCGGCTGACGCACGTGCCCAGATTGACCAGATGCCTGGCCCTTTCCATGCCGACGGCACTCGCCGCGGCCTCCGTCAGGAGCTCCTCAGCCCGGTCGAGCCGCGCCTCGTCCGGCCGCTCCTCCTCCCGGGTCTGCCCGAGGAGGAAGGCCCCCAGGTTGCCGGCGCGCACCGCGCGTTCGGTTGCGGACCTCGGAGTACGGCCCAGAACCTCCTCCATGATCCGGATCGCCTCGGCACCGGACCCGGCGTCCCCGAACGCCTGGAACTTGTGGACCAGACAGCTGGCGAGGGTCATCCACGCGCCGTCCCGCTCCTGGCCGGCGACACTCGCGGCGACAGCCTCCCGCAGGGACTCGACCGCCTCCTCCAGCGCCCCGACGTCCCCCGTGGACTCGTACACGTGCCGCAGGTCGGTGGCCAGGGCGTTGACGGACGTCACCCGCGCCGGACCGCGGGTCCTCGCGACGTCCTCGCGGTGCAGGAGCACCGCCTTGTCGAGGTCGGCGGCGTCGCCCGAGGCCAGGTACCGCTGTCGCAGCGTGTTGCCGTAGACGTTGAGTACGGCGTCATACGGTTCGACGCCGGGCTCGGCGAGAGCGTGCATCTCCTCGTGCGCTCGCACGGCGGCCTCGAGGTCCTCTCGATCGCCCCGTGATATGTACCGGTAGCGGCGGGCCACGCCCAGGCCGTGCAGGTGGTAAACGCGCATCTCACTGGGAGGGAGCCCGTCCAGGCTCTCCTCGTGCAGCCGGATGGCCCGGTCGAGCGCGTCGGCGTCGCCGGTGGCGTCGGACAGGTTGCGCAGGACGACGGCCAGGCGGTGGAGCCGTTCCACGCGGTCCTGCGACCGCTCGGGGGTGTGGTCCACGGCCTGCTCGGCCGCAAGGACGGCCTGCCGGATGTCGTCCTCGTCGCCGGAGAGGGCGTGCCGTCGGGTCAGGTACCCGGCCATGATCGCGGCGGTGAGACCCGGCCCGCCCGCGGTGGGGTATTCGCCGGCCAGCAGCCTGCGCTCGATCGCGAGGGCGGCGTCGATCGACTGGATCGACGGCCCGCGCCCGTCGCCCGCGGAGACGTGAAAGGCGACGTCCCGCAGGGCATCTCCCGCCGCCTGGCGAAGGCCGGGGTCGGCGCGTACCGCCTCCCGCACCAGTTCGATCGCCTCGGCCACGCGGGCGGGGTCGCGCGCGGCGGTCGCGCGGGCCAGGTTGAGCAGGATGCCTGGTCTCTGAGGAGAGCGGGGAGGCAGCAGGTCCAATGCTCCGTGCAGGAGCGCGGCGGCCTCGGCCGGGTCGCCGGAGCCGCGGATCATGGCCTGGGCGGCGTTGTTGCGGGCCGCCGCGCACAGATCCGGGTGGTCTTCGCCGGCCTCGGCCGTCTCGGCGACGCGCAGCCAGATCCCTGCCGTCTCCGCCAGCGCGGCGGCGTCGCCACGGTCCGCGAGCGGCGTCAGCTCCTCGATGCGCTCCAGGTAGGGGGCGGTCCAGTCGGTGCCCTGCACCACGGCCCCCCGGGCCTCCAGAGCGGCCACGAAGCCGCGCTCGCGGCAGTCGCGCAGGAGGTCCCGCCAGTAGGTCAGCAGAGGGACGTAGTCGTCCATGCCCTCAGCGGCGCACCGGTCGAGGGCCTGGACCAGCCACGTGTCGAGCGCGAGGTCGAGCAGGCCGAGGTGGTCCTGGAGGTACGCGACGGCACGCTCCAGGTCGGGCCTGCTCATGAGCTCGGCGAGCTCGGCGAGAATCGGATCCTGCTCGGCGAGAGCCGCATACTGCTCGCCGCCTTCCTCGGGTGACGACTCCGCTGACATCGCGACCTCCCGGGGCTACCGTCGCGCGCCCCACGATCGACGCGGGGCCTGACTGCATTATCGGCTCTTCGACGTCTCCTCGGCCGATACGGCGGCGGGCCGCGGGCAGATGTGCGGTGGCGGCCCCGGCCGTCACCATCGAGCCAGGTCGGTCGGCGCCACCCGTCACGCGTCTCGTCCGGCTCTTTCGCCGGCTCCAGAGCTCAGGTGCCGGACCAGTGCATCGAGAACCACGAGGTCCTCCCCCGGCTCGATCGTCTGCGGGTTCAGCGCGATCGCGTCGTCGGGTACGCCGGACACCCCGACCGCGATCCGCGGGTCCCCGTCCCACAAAGCCCGCACCAACCCGTCCCGGGTCCAGCCGCTGGTTGTCAACACTCGGATAACCGCTCGTCCGTGCGGCTGGCCCGCCTCACTCGGGTAACCGCGCTCGGCAACGACACCCGGAACTTCGCGCAGGCCGGCAATCCACCGGTCGACCATCTGCTCATAGCCCGCGAGCAGTGCCTCCTCGTCCTGCTCCAGCGTCCACTCGACCGCGGCGTACAGCCCGAGGAGCTCCTCCTTCCCGACCTTCATCCCGCGCCCGATCTGCTGATTCGGCGACGCATGCGCCCGGCACCTGTCGACGATCCACCGCTTCCCCAGCACCAGCCCACTGGACTGCGGTCCGCGCAGCCCTTTCCCACCGCTGAAGATCACGGCATCCGCACCGAGCTCCGTGGTGAATCGCCACAGCGAGGAGACCGGTGGAATCTGGGCCGCCGCATCCACGATCACCGGCACGGCCGGTGGACCGGCGGGGGTCGAGGCGGGCTCCCGGGCGACTCGGATCACCTCCTCGATCGGCAAGGCATCCGCCGCGTAGTGGGCGCCGGCGAACCACAGTACGCAGGCGGGGCGTCGTACCAGGGCGGCCCGGAGCTCCTCGATCGACGGGCCGGCTGCTACGATGCGGGCGCCGGTCAGGCGGGCCGCGTAGTCGTAGCCGTTGCGTTGGCCGGCGAACATGACGACCTCGGCATCGGCCGGGAACGCCTGCGCGGGCTCACCGACACACGACGCGACCGTGAGGGTGATCGCCGCCGCGGCACCGGACGTCACGCAGGCCGCCTCGTTGCGGGTGAGCGCGGCCAGGCGCTCACCGACGTGGTCGTGGAGTTCGGGCAGGTCGACGAAGTGGGCCGCCCCCTCCGTCATCGCCTTCAGCACCGAAGGCGGCATCAGCGAGCCGCCCAGTGCGGTGAGCGTCGCGGAGGCGTTGATGACGGGCCGGACCCCGAAGGGGTTGGTCATACGAGGAACTTCGACATCGGTGGCACACCGGAGAGTTCGGCCAGCCAGGCATCCAGGAAGTCGTTGTCGGTGCCATCGAGGTGGGTCAGCTTGTAGACGCTCGCGGCAGGCAGGGCCTCGATCAGCGTGGCACACCAGTCGGGATCGTCGACGGCGAGCAACGTCCGAGCGGTCACCGCGGGCGCATGCCGGACCGGATCGAAGTAGGCGAGAGTGTTGTCGACAATCTGCGCCGACGAGCCGGCACGGAGGTGGTCGTTGAGCTCCTCGAGCGGATAGCGGCTCGACTTCAGGCGTGCCTCTGCCGCCCGGTAGAACAGCAGCTCCGAGACCCGGACCGCGCTGAACCCGGACCGCCGCGCAGCCGTCAGCACCGCCAGGTCGTTCCCACGCACGACCACCCGCGCCGGATCGACCTCGTCCAGGCTCATCAGGAACTCCGCGGCCCGCAGGCAGTCCGCCGCGATCCCGCGATAGATGTACGACGCCGGGTCGTCGATGCCCATCGTCAACAATCCCGGGTACGCCGCCGAGAACCCTTCGTCGGCCAGCCGTTGACCACGGTGCACCAGGCCGAACACGACGTACCGGCTCCGATCGTTCGGGTGCGGCATGTCGTTGACGCTCCCGTGGCGCGGCGTCTGCAGGAGCGCGGGGAACGGCCCGTCACCGGCCGGGATGCTGAGATGACCGAAGACGCGGTACGGCCCGGCGCTGGTGAGCCGCACGGTGTAGCCGGTCGCCTCGTCCGTCGTCCGCGCCGGCACCAGGTCGAGCACGGGCCGGGCCGGGATCGCGGCCAGCTCTTCGTCGACGGCGGACCAGTAGCTGTCGAAGTTCATCGGTTCACGATCCCGGGGTGAGGTGTTCGGCAAGGAAGCCCTCCACGATCCGCATCACGCCCGGCAGCCCGGCGTGGTGCGCGCAGTGCGGGTAGGTGTGCAAGGTGGTCTCACAGGTCAGCACCCGCCGCAGCGCGAACCCGGTCTCCGGCGGGCACACGTCGTCCTCGAGCCCGAGGTACAGCAGCGTCGGCGCCCGCACCTTCGGCGCGAAGTTGAGCCCGTCGTAGTACGCGACCGTCTCCCGCACCCGGTCGACGTCCTTCGGGTGCACCCGCAAGTACTCGTTGATCTCCTCGTACGGATACGACCGGGTCAGTGTCGGCGCGGTCATGATCCCGCACAGGTACGGCGCTCCCGCCGCGACGCACCGGATCACGTCCGGCATGAGCGCGGCCGTCGAGATCCCGAGTCCACCGCCCTGGCTCGACCCCTGCAGCCCGATCCGCAGATCGTCGACTTCCGGACGATCGAGCAACACCTCGACGGCCCGCACCACGTCGAGGTAGAACCCGCGATACCCGTACGTGTTGTGGTCGACGATGTTGTGCGTCAGCAGGCCCGGGTAGCCCGGGTTGAAGACGTCGTTCGACCGCAGCTTTCCGCGCGGCGCCACCGCGAGCGCGGCGTACCCGAGCTCGGACCATTCCTTCGGGATCGTCGGCTCGGACACGTAGCCGGGGATCGTCACCAACGCCGGGCACTGGGCCGACCGATCGCGCGGGACGGTGTACCAGCCTGCGATCCGCAGACCGCCATAGCTGGTGTAGCGCAGATCGTAGACAATCACCTTGTCCGTGGACAGCGACGGCATTTCGGTGAGGACCGGGTCCAGCGGGTACGACGCGCAGTCCGCCAGGCCGGCCGCCCAGAAGTCGTCGAAGTCGTCGGGCAGCTCGACCTCGACGACCGCGTTCTCGGGGTTTCTCAAGAGCGTTCCTCTCGATGGGGGGCTTGCGGGGCGGCGCCTATACCCGCCGCGGTGCGTGAAGCGCGGTGCCGTCGGAGGCCTTGAACAGGTGCAGGCGGTTCTGGTTGAAGCCGACGTACACCGTGCTGTCATGACCCAGCCGGAACGGCACCGGGACGCGGGCCTTCAGCAGCTCGCCGCCGATCCGGACCGTGACGAGCACATCCGGACCGAGCGGCTCGGACACGAACACCTTCCCGGGCTGGTAGCCCGCGACCGGAGTCGGCGACAACGTCACGTCCTCCGGCCGGACGCCCAGGACGACGGCCGGGTCGTCCGGCGAGACGTCGTACCGGCCCAGCTCCTGGCTCAACGCGCCGCTGCGGAAGGTCCGGACGCCGTCGACGTCGGCCAGCTCACCGGTGACGAAGTTCATCGGCGGCGAGCCCATGAACGACGCGACAAAACGGTTCGCCGGGCGTTCGTAGATCTCCGCCGGCGTCGCGCACTGCTGGACCACGCCGTCGCGCATCACCGCGATCCGGTCCGACATCGTCATCGCCTCGACCTGGTCGTGGGTGACGTAGATGAACGTCCGCGCGACGTCCACGTGCAGCCGCTTGATCTCCGCACGCATCAGCACCCGGAGCTGCGCGTCCAGGTTGGACAACGGCTCGTCGAGCAGATACGCGCCGGCGTCCCGCACGATCGCGCGACCGAGCGCGACTCGTTGCCGTTGGCCACCGGACAGCTCGCGCGGCTTGCGATCCAGCAGGTCCTCGATGTCCAGCGTCCGGGCCGCCTGCAGCACCTGCTCGGCGATCGTCGCCTTGGGCACCCGCATCATCTTCAGCGCGAACCCGATGTTCTGCCGGACCGTCTTGTGCGGGTAGAGCGCGTAGCTCTGGAACACCATCGCGACGTCGCGCTTGTTGGCCGGCAGCCAGCTGACCGGCTTGCCGTCGAAGAAGATGTCGCCCTCGGAGGCCCGTTCCAGGCCGCAGATCATGCGCAGCGTTGTCGACTTTCCGCAACCGGACGGGCCGACCAGGGTGAGGAACTCCTGATCCTCGATGGTCAGATTCAGGTCTTTCACCGCGGTCTTGCCGCCGAACGACTTGGTGACGCCTTCGAGTCGAACCTCTGCCATCTGTCAGCCCTTCACGGATCCGGCGGCCATGCCCTGGACCAGCTTGCGCTGGAAGAGCAGGGCCAGTGCCAGGGGTGGGACGACCGCGAGCACGCCGGCCGCGGCCATCACGGTGAACTGGGTGTTGAAGTCGGTGGCGAAGTTCGCCGCCACCACCGGGATCGTCTTCGCCGCCTTCGTGCTGGTCAGGAACAACGCGAACATGAACTCGTTCCACGCGGTCATGAACGCGAACACCGCGGCCGCGACCAGCCCCGGCGCCGCGACCGGCAGGAACACCGACCACATGGCCCGGAACCAGCCGCACCGATCCACCCGGGCCGCCTCCTCGAGCTCGCGCGGCACCGAGCGGAAGAAGTCCTTGAGGATCCAGATCGTGATCGGCAGCGCGAACGTCGTGTACGAAAGGATCAGCGCCAGGTAGGTGTCCAGCAGCCCTAACGTCCGCATCAGCAGGTAGAACGGGATGATGATCGCGATCCCCGGCACCATCCGGGTGAGCAGGTAGAGCACCAGCAGCACCTGGCTGCCGCGGAACTTCAGCCGCGAGAACGAGTACGCCGCGAACGTGGCCAGCAGAAGATTCAGGACCGCCGTCGAGGTGGCGACGATCAGGCTGTTCCGCAAGGAGTACGGCGTCTCGTCGATCGCCCGGCCGCCGACGAGTTGCTGGGCCTCACTCGGATGAAGGAAACCGAGATAGTTCTCCAATGTCGGGTTGACCGGAATCCAGTGCGGCGGCACGGAGATCGCGTCCACCTCGTGCATGAAGCTCATCGCGACGATCCAGTAGAACGGCAACACCAGATACAGCGCGAACGCGACCGCCAGCACGTACAGGACGATCTTCTTCCAGGGGATCCGGTAGCGCAGGGGAACCTTCACCATCGTGCTCATACCTCGAAGTTCCCCTTTCGGTAGAGCAGGCCGATGTAGCCGACCGAGATCAGGAGGGTGATCGCGGTGATCACCCAGGCGTAGGCGCTGCCCAGGCCGAAGTCGGTGAAGGTCAGGACGGTCTGCACGTCGAGCAGGGCGATGGTGGTGGTCGCGTCACCCGGTCCGCCACCGGTCAGTACGTAGATGGTGTCGAAGGCGCGGAACGCGTTCATCGTCTCGAGAATCAGCACGATCAGCAGCGGGTGCAGCAACCACGGCAGCGTCACCTGGACGAACCGCTGCACCGCACCCGCTCGGTCGACCGTGGCGGCGTCGTACAACTCGGAGGGGATTGTTGACAGTCCGGCGAGCAGGATGATGACCGAGAACGGGAGCGTGTTCCACACCTGGGCCAGTGCGGTGAACAGGAACGCGCCGGTCCCGGACGTCAGCCAGGCGTGATACCCGTCGATCAGCCCGAGCTGCGTCAGCAGACCGTTCAGGGCTCCGGTCTTCGCGTCGAAGATGGTCCGCCACATCAGGCCGTTCACCACCCCCGGCATCGCCCAGGGCAGCAAAGCCAGGCTGAGCAACAGACCGCGGCCGCGGAACCGCTCGTTCAGCACCAGCGCCAGGATCAGCGCGAGGACGACGGTCAGCCCGAGCACCACGAGGACGAACAGGGCCGACACCTTCAGCGCGGACAGGAAGGCCTGATCGCTGAGCAGGGCCTCGTAGTTGTCGAAGCCGATGAACTGCTTCGCCCGCGGGCGCTTCAGGTTGTTGCGTTGCAGGCTGACCCAGAACGAGTACGCGATCGGGTAGGCGACCAGCAGGGCGATCACGATCATGGCCGGCGCGTTGAGCGCCCAGGCCTTGGCGTTGTCGCCCAGCGGCCGGCGTTCGGCGAGGCCGGCCATCCTCAGTTGTACTTCTTCTTCAGCGTGTCAACGGTCTGCGCCAGGCTCGCCACCGCCGCGGACGGCTGCGTCTGGTTGCTCAGCACGCCCTGCACGACCTTGTGCAGCTCGATCTCGAACTCGGTGTACCACGGCACGCCGAGCACGTTGCGCGGCTTGGCGATCTCGCCCAGGTGGGCGTAGATCGCCGGGTCGGCGAACTTCTTCAGCGATGCGGTGACCTCCGGGTCGGTCGCCATCGACTTGTAGGCGAACCCGAGACCGCGCTGCAGGAACCAGAACTTCGCGGTGTACGGCTTCTTGTCCGCGTCGAGTCCGCCCAGGTAGGTGAGCAGCTTGAACGCGTTGTCCTTCACCTCGGTGTCCTTGGCCAGCGCATAGAGCCGGGTGTTGCTGACCGTCCCGTGCACCTGACCGTCGAGGCTCGGTATCAGCGCCATCCGGATCTTGCCCGCGGCCTTGGACTTGGTCGCGTCGTTGTAGTCGCGGCTCGCGTACCGCGCGCCGATCGTGTACGCGTACCGGTTCGCCTTCATCGCGTTGTCGATCGGGACCGCCAGCAGTTGCAGGCAAGCCGGGTCGATCACCTTCGACTTGTTCGCCGCCTGCTGCAGCCAGGCGAAGACGTCCTTCACCACGGTGTCGGTGGTGTTCATGATCGGCGCCTGCTGGTCGTCGAACATGTTGCCGCCGCTGCCGAAGACCAGCGCCCACACCCAGGACCACCAGGTGTCGGACAGTTGCGCCGGTACACCGATGGGGTACTGCAGGAGGCCGGCGTTCTTGATCTTGATCGCCTGCGCCTCCAGCTCCTCCAGGCTGGCAGGGGGTTTCGTGATTCCGGCCTTGGCCAGGATGTCGGTGTTGTAGGTCAGGCAGTTGGAGTCCGTGTAGTACGGCAGGCCGTAGCGCTTGCCCTGGTACGTCATCGCGGCCGCGTTGCCCGGGTAGATCGCGTCGTACACCTCGTCGACGCCGGCCATGCCGTCGAGCGGCTGCAGGTAGTCCCCCTCGACCCAGGCCGCGAGGGAGTCGTCGTACACGTAAAGGGCGTCGGGCCCGCCGCCGCCGGTGAACTCGGCGACCACCTTCTGCACGTACTGCGCGCTCGTGATCGGGGTGTAGTTGACCTTGATCTTGCTGGTCTTGGTGAAGTTGTCGAGGTTCTGCTGGACGAGCGCGGCCTCGTAGTCCCAGCCCTCGAACTTCACGCTGCCGTCGCCGGTGCCTCCGGACTTGTCGTTGGAGCAGGCGGCCAGCAGGGGCGATGCGGCGGGCAGGGCCAGGCCGAGGCCTGCGTACTTCAGGATCTGGCGGCGGTTGAGCTCCATGGCTGTCCCTTCAACGCGATGGGCGCAGTAGTGCTTGGGCGATGCGTAGGCGGTACAGACGCGTCGGGCGTCCTTTCGGATGGTGCTGAGCAGTGCCTTCGACGCTCACCAGGCCCCCGGCGTCGAGTGTCCGGATCAGCCGGCGCCCGCTCTGATCCGTGATGCCGAGATGGTCGGCGAGCTCACCGGGCGAGATCGCGCGACCTTCCAGTTCGTGGTCCAGTGCCGCCAACCGGGAGACGGTCGCGGCACTGAGGCCGACGGACTTCGCAAGCTGTTCGACGTCGTCGCCGTGCTCGCGGTACGAGTAGCTGAGCGCCGCCCGGACCGGACCCATCGGGCCGATGATCACGCCGCTGTCCTCGATCAGGTAGCCGCATGGCCCGCTCTCCCGCTCGGCCCGGGCGGCCGCTTCTTCGGCCAGGGCCACACAGTTGCGGGCGGACGCGCCGACGCCGAACCCGGCCGAGACCTGCGCACCGAGCGCCGCGGCCGCCTCGTCGAGCGCGGGCACGGCGACCCAGTTGCGGGTGATGCGCTCGAACAAGGCCTTGTGGGCGAAGACGATGACACCGCGCCGGCCGCGGTCCTCGATCCACGCGCCGGCGAACTCGGGGGTGTTGAGCAACAGATTCATCAGGCCGATCCGGGCCCGTTCCTCGTCCTGCGAATGCGAGATCAGGAAGACTCCGGCGGCGAAGCGTTGTGCGCTGGCTCGCTCGGACTCGATCCGGAGCGCGAGCTCGTGCAGCTCGGTCCGGATCGTCGCCGGCACCGGCATGCCGCTCATGATCGGGATCTCGCCGGACAGCTGCTCGCGGACGGCGGCGCGGACGCTGATCACGTAGCTGCGGTCGCCGAACCGGTGGTACGCGGAACGGTGGAACTCGACGATGTCCTCCACGGATTGCGTGGGGGCGTACGGCAGGCAGTCGATGGCGTCGGCGTCGAGTTCGAGCGCGGTGGCGACCGCCTCGACCGCCTCGGTGGGAAAGGTGTCGATGCTGACCGGGGTGCGACCCCAGCCACGCTCCTGGGCGCGATAGAGCGCGAGGGTCAGGTCGAGCGCCGACGAGCGGATCACACCGACCGGGAGGCCGGGTGGGAGGAGTTCGCGGCTGGCCGTGTACGGGACCGGGCCGGCCAGGAAGCCGTCGAGCCGGGTCGTGCTCAGGAACTCGGCGACCTTGGCGCGGATCTCGTCCTCGTGGTCGTAGCTGACCCACTCCAGGTCGACCCCACGGAGCGTGTTCGCGGCTTCCCAGAACAACTCCCTGTGCGTCGAGTGGGTCACCACTCCGATCACAATCGCCACGACGCCCCTTTGCGAACTAGGTTCGTAAATGACTCGTAAGTCCGATGCCGACAAACTCCCCCGTCCCGGGGGCCAGGTCAAGGGATCAGCCCAAAGAAATTCCCCGGCAACAAGCCGGCCGCCGAGGGCCAACGGTGCACCGAAGGACGGGTAGGGGTCAGCGCGATGGCGGTGAAAGGTCCTGTCTCGGGCTCAACGGCCAGGTGGGCCTTGCAGCCGTCGTCACGTTGCTGACCGCTCTTGTGGAGGTGGCGGGCCTCGGGATCGACGATGCGGCCCCAGGTATGCTGCGGGCCACCTGACGGTGTGGGCTCGAATATTCGAGCCCACACGGCCGCGACGCAGGTGAGCCTGGAAAATATCGGAAGAGAGTGGTGGTGGGAAAGAGTGT
>NZ_JBSFTC010000342.1:0-11000 GCF_053590415.1 Nonomuraea sp. NPDC003201 | reverse complement strand
GCGGCGGCCACGGCGCGGAAGTCGCGCAGCCGCCCGGACGCGCCCGGGTACTGGACGAGCACGCCGAAGCACTCGGGCAGCTCGCCCTCGAGGGAGTGCTCCACCAGCGTGATGCCCAGGGGCTCGGCCCTGGTGGCGAGCACGGCCTTGGTCTGCGGCAGCGCGTCGGCGTCCACCACGAACACGCTGCTCTTGGACCTGCCCGCGCGGCGGGCCAGGGTCATCGCCTCGGCGGCGGCCGTGGCCTCGTCGAGGAGGGAGGCGCCCGCGACGGGCAGGCCCGTCAGGTCGGAGACGACGGTCTGGAAGTTCAGCAGCGCCTCGAGGCGGCCCTGCGAGATCTCCGGCTGGTACGGGGTGTAGGCGGTGTACCAGCCCGGGTTCTCCAGCAGGTTGCGCCGGATGACGGCGGGGGTGATCGTGTCGTGGTAGCCCAGGCCGATCATGGAGGTGAGCACGCGGTTGCGCCCCGCGAGGGCGCGCAGCTCGGCGATGGCCTCGGCCTCGCCGACGGCGGCGGGCAGCTGGAGCCGGTCCTTGGCCCTGATGGCCTCGGGGACGGCCACGGCCACCAGATCCGCCACGGACTCGAAGCCCACGGCCTCGAGCATGCGCTGCTGCTCGGTCGCGGATGGGCCGATGTGCCGGGACGAGAACGGCGGAGCTGACAGGTCGGTCATGGACAGTGCCTCCCGAGGCTATGGAGACCGGCGCCGTGGCGCGGGCGAGTGCCGGATCTCCCCCTCTGTCAGCGCGGCGACGCCGCGACCTGAGAGCTTCACCCCGGGAACGGGGCTTGCACCGTCGGTGAGGCGCGCCTGGCGGGTGCGCCTGCTTTCCAGAGTTGCCTCACCCGAGCGGTACAGGGTGCCTGAGAGATTCCGGGGAGGGTTGCTCCTTCGGCGCCCTGAGACCCGCGGGTCCCAGGGACTCTCCCGCACGGGGTCATCAGCCTTGCTGTCCTAGATTACAACCCTCCGCGTTACGCATGAATTTCCCCGTCGATGCGTTATGTGCGGATTGCCCGGTGGGCCGCGTCCGGCGGCCCACGGCAGAAGGGGGTGTGCTAGCTGAGGCGCCGCGCGCGGCGACGGCGGGCGAGCTCGTCAGCGGGGTGGTCGGCCGGGACGCTGTCCTCGACCGCCGCTCGTTCCCCCGGCAGCTCCGCGAGGGAGCCCTCGACCTCTCGCCAGACCCGGCCGAGCGCGATGCCGAACACGCCCTGACCGCCTTGGAGCAGGTCTATCACCTCGTCGGCCGAGGTGCACTCGTAGACGCTGACGCCGTCGCTCATGAGCGTGATCTGCGCGAGGTCGGCGACCCCGCGGTCACGCAGATGCTGGACGGCCGTACGGATCTGCTGCAGCGACACCCCGGTGTCGAGGAGCCGCTTGACGACCTTGAGCACCAGGATGTCTCGGAAGCTGTAGAGCCGCTGGGAGCCCGAGCCCTGTGCGGCTCTTATCGTGGGCTCCACGAGGCCCGTGCGCGCCCAGTAGTCGAGCTGCCTGTAGGTGATGCCGGCCGCCGCGCAGGCCGTCGGCCCGCGGTATCCGATGTCCGCCGGCAGCGACGCCGGCTGTTCGTCGAAGAGCAGGCCCTGCTCCCCGGCACGCTGCCGCGCGCTCTCGCGCCGAACCGGATCTTCCTGGCCGGCCGTCTTTCCCTCGCCGCTGCTGACCGCCACGCGGACCTCCGGCTTTCTCTCATCCCGCGGCCTGATCTGGGGGTTCGTAAAGGGCGACCACGGGTTTCACTTGCACCGTAGGACCGTGACCATGCTCAGTCAACGATCCGGCTCGGCGCGTCGTGAAGCGTAAATGCACCGAAATACCTACCCCGCCCTGCCGAAGTCTTCGGGAGTGATCGTGTCAAGGAACTCTCTGAACTTCTCCACCTCGTCTTCCTGGTCGTCCGGGATGATCACCCCGGCCTCCTGGACGACCTCCTCGCTGGCGAAGATGCGCGCTCCGGTGCGCAGGGCGAGCGCGATCGAGTCGGACGGCCGCGCGCTCACTTCCACGCCGTTGGAGAAGACCAGGTCGGCGAAGAAGATGCCGTCGCGCAAGGCGACGATGTTGACCGCTCGCAGGCCGACGCCCAGAGCGCTCAGCACGTCTCGGAAGAGGTCGTGGGTGAGCGGACGCGGCGGTGGCTCTTCCGCTTGGGCCAGCGCGATGGCCGTCGCCTCGGTCATGCCAATCCATATAGGAAGGAACCGCTCCCCGTGTGCCTCCTTGAGCAAGACGATCGGCTGATTTGTGGGCATTTCAACTCGAACGCCCACGACCTCCATCTGCAACACGGGCTGCTCCGTATTCCTGACCGGTCACCCGGCACAGCTATTTGCGGGTCGCTACTGCTGACTGGCTACTGCAATTCAACGTAACACCCGGCGGGCATGGAATGCGCCCCCGCCTCCCAGCTCGCCAGGGTCTCAACGCCCCAGTACGGACCGGATCCCCGACCGCACAAGGGATGCGTGCAGGTCGAGCAGGAGTGTGGAAAGCTCCCTGGCGACCTCGTCGGCCTCCCCGATGGCGCCGGGGGCCCGCCGTTTGAGTATGGGCGCGACCGCCTGCTCGACGAGCCCGCACTCGCGCTCGGCCGCGGCCTTGACCGCCCGCAGATGGCGGGCGCGCAGGCCGAAGCGGGCCAGCGCGCCGATGCTGCGGGCCACGTTGAGCGCCTCTTCGTCGTAGCGCCTGGCCACCGGGGCGAGCAGGCCGTAGTCCTCGAGCTCGGTGAGCGTCTCGTCGTCGATCTCCGCCGCCTCGAGCAGCTCAGCCCGGCTGAGCCGGACCTCCGTCTTCTCCTGTACGGCGCGCGGACGGCCGAAGCTCTCGGCCATCCTGTCCTTGATCACCCGCAGCGGCAGGTAATGGTCGCGCTGCTCGCGCAGGATGAAGCGCAGCTGCTCCACGTGCAGGTGAGTGAACTTGCGGTAGCCGGACGGGCTGCGCTCGGGCTCGATCAGCCCCTCACCCTCCAGGAAGCGGATCTTGGAGATCGTCACATCGGGGAACTCGCCCTGCAGGAGCGCGAGCACCTCCCCGATGCTCATGTGAGAGCGTGCCGCCTGGGAGGTCATGTGACCTCCCGGGACGGCGCGTCCACGAGTCGCTCGCTCGGCTCGATCATGCGCCGGCGTGGGTCCGCATCAGGAAGACGAGGCGGAACTTGCCGATCTGCACCTCGTCTCCGGAGTGCAGGGGAACCTCCTCGATGCGTTCCCTGTTGACGTAGGTGCCGTTGAGGCTGCCCACGTCGCGCACGGAGAACTGACCGCCGGGGTGGCGGTAGAACTCGACGTGGCGGCGGGAGACCGTGATGTCGTCGAGGAAGATGTCGCTCTCCGGGTGGCGCCCGGTCGTGGTGAGGTTCTTGTCCAGCCGGAAACGGCTCCCCTGGTTGGGGCCCCTGGTCACCGTGAGCAGCGCCGTGCCGGGCGGCAACTGCTCGACCAGAGCCCGCTCCGCCAGGAGCATGTCGCCTGCCTCAGCCTCGTATGCCTCGATTCCCGCGATGGAGATCGTCGACGTGGTGTCCCCGGAGACCTCGGGTCTGGTCAGCGGTGACCCACAGCGGGAACAGAAACGGGCATCCTCGGGGTTGGCGTGCCCGCACTGCGTGCAGTAGACGCTCGGCATCGATCGGCTCGGCCTCCTACCGCGAAGACGCGGCGACGGTGCTCAAAGACGCGCCTCGCTTCGCTTTTTCAAGTTTGCGAATGCCGCAAGATACGCTGATCAGCGGCAAAGGTCAAGGCGGGGCACTGGACTGTGGTTTGGACGCAGACAAAGTTACCGCCGCTTCCGCCCCGTGGTCCATGCCGCCGCGCGTTTCTACATTACGATCTTGCGGCACTGTCTGGGCACGTCAACCCTAATGGCTTTTTCTTCACCCTCCGCGACGATTGTTCACATGGCGGCCTGCTCCACGATGCGGGCCCACCGTTCGAGCAGGGCCTGGGCGCCGTCCATGTCGCCCGCCTCGGCCCACAGATCGGTCACGGGCTCGGTGGCCGCGGGCAGCACGAGCACCCAGCTCCCGTCGTCGTGGGCCACCCGCACGCCGTCGGTGGTGTCGATGCGCCGGCCCTCGTGCTCGGCCTCCGCCGCCTCGATGACCGAGCGCATGACGGCGCCCTTGGCCGCCCACGGCGTGGGGACCGTGCGCTTGAGCATTTTGACCTCGGGGATCCTGGCGTCGATCTGGCTGAGCGACAGGCGGGTGCGGGCCACCAGCCCGAGCAGGCGCATGAACGAGGCCAGCCCGTCGATGGCCGGGCTGAACTCCGGCACCACGAAGCCGCCGCGCCCGTCCGCCGCGAAGATCATGTCGGGGCCGGCGGCGGCCGAGGTGAGGGCGTCGAGCGCGGTGGAGGTCCACTGCACCTGTACGCCGTGGAAGCGGCAGACCTGCTCGGCGACCCTGGTCGTGGTGACCGGCAGGGCCACCTGGCCGCCCCTGCGCTCGGCGGCGACGAGGTCGAGCACGACGAGCAGGGAGCGTTCGTCGTTGATGAGCTGGCCCATCTCGTCCACGAGGGCGATGCGCTCGCCGACCGGGTCGAACCGGACCCCGAACGCCGCCCGCGACGAGCTGACCAGCTCCGACAGGCGCTGCAGGTCGCGGCGGCGCTCGGCGAGCGTCTCGGTGGGCGAGACGTCGTCGAGGCGGGCGTTGACGGTGAGCACCTCGACCCCGACGCGGCCGAGCAGCGTGGGCAGCACCAGCGAGGAGGTGCCCCCCGCGCAGTCCACGACGACCTTCATGTCCCTGACGTCGCCCACGTCCACGTGGCGCAGGAGCTCGTGGGTGTAGTCCTCGACGGCCCTGGCCGGATACGTGAGCTCGGCGATCTCCCCCGGGAACGCGCGCCGGAACTCCTGCCGGGAGAAGACCCGCTCCAGCTTGCGCTGGGCGGCCGGGGGCAGGTCGGCGCCGCGGCCGTCCATGATCACGATGTCCACGCTCTGCGGGTCGCCCGGCGTGGTGCGCAGGGTGATGCCGCCCGCGGCCGACTCGCGGGCCGTGTGGAAGCGCGTGACCGGCAGCGGGGCGGCCTCCAGGTCCAGGACGTTGATCGCGCCCGCCGTGAGCGCGCCGATGACGGCCCGCTTGAGCGCCCTGGCGGCCAGGGAGCAGTCGCGGGAGGTGACGACGTACTCGCCCTTCTTGAGCGTGGTGGCGTACGCGCTGGCCAGCCGGACGCACAGCTCGGCGGTGATCTCGACGTTGACCAGGCCGCTGACGCCCCTCGGGCCGAACAGGTTGCGCTGGCCGCGCGACTCCCAGATGACGCTGGTGTTGACGACCGCGCCGGCCTCGATGGTCTTGAACGGGTAGACCTTGACGCCGCTGGAGACGTACGCCTCGGGCTCGATGACGCACTCGTCGCCGATGACGGCGTTCTCCTCGATGCGGGCGCCGGCCATGATGTCGGTGCTCTTGCCGATGACGCAGCCGCGCAGGTGGGCGCCGGGGCCGAGGTAGACGTTGTCGTGGACGACCGCGCGGTGCAGGAAGGCGCCCTCGCGGACGACGGCGTTGTTGCCGAGCACGGTGTACTCGCGCAGCTCGGCGCCCGCCTCGACCTTGGCGTAGTCGCCGATGAGCAGCGGGCCCTTGAGCACGGCGTCGGGGTCGACCGAGGCCGAGTCGGCGACCCAGACGCCCGGCGAGAGCTCGAAACCGCCGATCTCCAGGTTGACCCGGCCGGACAGGGCGTCGGCCTGGGCCTTGAGGTAGCTGTCGTGGGTGCCGACGTCCTCCCAGTAGCCGTCGGCCACGTAGCCGTAGATGGCGGCACCCTGGTCGAGGAGGGCGGGGAAGACGTCCGAGGACCAGTCGACGGGCTCGCCCGCGGCGACGGTGGCGAGGACCTCGGGCTCCATGATGTAGATGCCGGTGTTGACGGTGTCGGAGAAGACCTGGCCCCAGGTGGGCTTCTCGAGAAAGCGCTGAACGCGTCCCCCGTCGTCCACGATGATGATCCCGAATTCGAGGGGGTTCGGGACGCGCTTGAGGCCGATTGTCACAAGTGCCGAATTTTCACGATGAAACCGGATCATGTCGGTTAAATCGATATCTGTCAGAGCGTCGCCGGAGATCACCAGGAAACGGTCGTCGCGGAGCCGGTCCTCGGCGTTCTTGACACTGCCCGCCGTGCCGAGGGGCACGTCCTCGGTGGCGTACTGGAGGCTCATGCCGAGCTCGTCGCCGTCGCCGAAGTAGTTGCGGACGAGCGCCGCCAGGAACTGGAGCGTGACCACCGTCTCGGTGATGCCGTGGCGCTTCAGCAGGCGCAGCACGTGCTCCATGATCGGGCGGTTGACCACGGGCAGCAGGGGCTTGGGCTGGTTGGCGGTCATGGGACGCAGCCGAGTTCCCTCTCCGCCTGCCATGACGACCGCCTTCACCCGATCACTCCTTTTTGGCCGAGGTTACGAGTTGCAGCACCTGTACCACATACAACACGCCTGCCCACCAGTACAGGCCCGTTCCCCAAAGCGCGAATGCCCACCCGACAATTCGTGCTATATCGGCATACCACCCCGTATGGGAGGCAAGGAAGAGGAGAGGGAAGGCGTACATGAGGTTGAACATGGCAGCCTTGCCCAGGTAATGCACCTGAAGTGCCTTGTAGCCATGTTTGCGAAGTACGGGGATGAAACAGGCGACGAAGAGTTCGCGCCCCAGGATGACCGCGACCAGCCACCACGGGATCACGTCGCGTAGCAGCAGGCCGATGATGGTGGCGAAGACGTAGAGCTTGTCGGCGGCGGGGTCGATGATCCGGCCGAGCCTGCTGGTCTGGTTGAAGGCGCGAGCGATTTTTCCGTCGAGCCAGTCCGTGAAACCGGCCACCGCGAGGATCGCGATGGCCCATCCGTCCGCCTTGGGCCCGAGAACCAGCCAGAGGAAGACGGGGACGCCGAGGAGTCGCAGGAAGCTCAGCAGGTTGGGAACCGTCCAGATCCGGTCCTCGGCGGAAGTTTCGCTCACGAGCAGACCCTACTGCGTGGAACTCTGACACAGCGGCCCCGCATGGGACGCTCACATTTCCACCCTTCCCGGGCGGCGGGGTCAGGTCCGGAGGAAGGCGTGGGTGCGGCCCAGCTCCTCGAAGCCGAGCTTGGCGTAGAAGTCCTTCGGCCAGTCGGCCGCGTCGGCCACCAGGAAGATCAGCTCGGCCTCCGCCGCCCGCGCGAGCAGCGCGGTCATGAGGGTGCGCGCGTGCCCCTTGCCCCGATGATCCGCGCCGGTGAAGACGCTCTCGATCTGGGCGACGCCGCCGTGCTCGTACAGGTCGGCCCTGGCGGCGATCTCCCCGTCCGGGGCGCGTACCCCCCAGAAGCTCACCGCGTCGGCGTCGCGCAGCCGGCCCTCCACCCGCCGGGCGAGCCCGTCGATCACCTCGTCCGGCGCCTGGGGCAGCGTGTGGCGCCAGTCGCGCCGCAGCACCGGCAGCAGCTCGGCCGGGGAGAGCCGCTCGGCCACCGCGGAGCCCAGCGGGGGCGTGCCGCGGAAGGCCATGATCAGGTTGGTCTCGTGCTCGTAGCCGGCGGCGAGGAACGCGGGCGCGAGCGCCGTGCCGAGCCGGTCGTCGTCCACGCACACCAGCCGGTGCTCCCGCTCCGCGAGCACCTCGTCGGCCGCCCGCAGCAGCCGCTCCGCCGCCTCCCGGGCCTCCTCCGGCGTCTCCGGGACCGGCCCGGGGCCGACGACGAGCTTGTTGTCGTCGTGGGACCCGGGATAGCGCCCGTCGAGCACCGCGAACCCGCCCGGGACGGTCACCTCCCGCGGAGTCCTGCGGCGCGCGAAGGCGTGCTGGAAGCCCACCGCGCGAGCCAGGTCCAGGGCCGCCTCAGCCGGCACGCCGCGCCGTCTCGAGGAACGCCCGGATGAGCGCCGAGTCCTTCACCCCGGGCGAGGTCTCCACGCCGCTGGACACGTCGACGCCCCACGGGGCGGCCGCCGCGATCGCCTCCGCCACGTTCGACGGGGCGAGCCCGCCGGCCAGCAGCCACTGCCCCGACGCGCGGCCGCGGACGGCCGCCCAGTCCCACGCCTGCCCGGACCCGGCGTGCGGCGCGTCCACGAGGAGCAGGTCCTCGTCGTAGGCTCCGCAGCGCAGGTCGGCCTCCGCGTCGACGGCCCTGATCAGCCGGAGGCCGAGGTCCTTGAGCGCGGTGAAGTCGCCGTGCGGGTGCTTGCCGTGCAGCTGGATGGCCCGTACGCCGGACGCCAGCGCCGCCGCGCGCACCGTGTCAGGGTCCTCGCCGCGGAACACCCCCACGGTCAGCACATGGGCGGGCACCAGCGCGGCCAGCTCCGCGGCCCGGTCGGGCGCGATCCTGCGCGGGCTCCGGGTCATGACGAACCCGATCGCGTCCGCGCCCGCCTCCACGGCGGTGGTCACATGCTCGGGCTGGCTCAACCCGCAGATCTTCACATACACCACACCCCGACCCTAGCGGCGGCGGGGGCCACCGGTGACCATGCCCACGCCGGTCCACCCGGAGGATGAGCGGCCGTCCCCCGTCCCGCGGACGAGCGGGGCGGGGTCAGGGGCGGGGTCAGGGGCGGGGTCAGGGGCGGGGTCAGGGGCGCGGCGGGCGTACCGGGCGGAAGGAGGCGTCCACGAGGCCGGTGCGGTGGGCCACGACGGCGGCCTGGATGCGGTTGCGCAGCCCCAGCTTCTCCATGGCCGCCGCGATGTGGGTCTTGACCGTCGTCACGCCCACGTGCAGCTCCTCCGCGATCTCCGCGTTGGACAGCCCGGTGCCGACCAGGGCGAGCACCTCCAGCTCGCGTTCGGTCAGCCCGGCGGGCGGGGGCGCGGCGGCCTGCTCCTCGGCGTCCAGGAACCGCTCCACGACCCGGCGCAGCACCGACGGCGCCAGGAGCTGCTCCCCCGCCGCCGCCCGGCGCACGGCGTCCACCATGCGCTCCGGTTCGTCGTCCTTGACCAGGAATCCGACCGCGCCGGCCCGCAGCGCCGCGTACACGTTGGCGTCCTCCGCGAACGTCGTCAGCACCACGATCCGGGCGCCCGGCCGGGCCGCGAGCACGCGTTTGATCGCCTCCAGCCCGTCGACCCTGGGCATGCGCAGGTCCATGAGGACCACGTCCGGCAGGTGGCGCTCGGCCAGGCGGACCGCCTCGGCCCCGTCCACGGCCTCCCCCACGACCTCCATGTCACCCGTGGCCTGCAGCAGCATCCGCACGCCCGCCCGTACGAGCGCCTGGTCGTCGGCCACCAGCACGCGGATCATGCGACGCTCCTGGCCGGGAGGCTGGCGGCCAGGAGCCAGCCGCCCTCGCCGTCGGGCCCGGCGGAGAGGGTGCCGCCGAGGGTACGGACACGTTCGCGCATGCCGGCCAGGCCGCGCCCGGACGAGGGCAGGCGTTCGACGACGGTGGGCGGACGGCCGTTGCGGATCCGTACGGACAGGCCCTCCGCCGACGGGGTGACGCTGACCCGGACCTCGGTGCCGGGGCCGGCGTGTTTGAGCACGTTCGTGAGTCCTTCCTGGACGATGCGGGCGGCGGAGGCGCGGGCGATGAGGGGCGCCCGGTCGGTGGCGGGGTCGAGTTCGAGGTCGACGACGAGCCCGGCGGCGGCCATGCGTTCGGCGGACTCGCGGACCACGTCGGCGGGGTTGGCCAGCAGGTCGGGCTGGCGTTCGGGGTCGCGCAGCAGGTCGAGCAGGTCGCGCAGGTCCTGCAGCACCTGGTGTCCCGTCTCGCGGATGTCGGTGAGCGCGTCGGCGACGGGGCCGTCGGGGGCGGTGTAGCGGGCGGCGCTGGCCCGCAGGACCATGGCGCCCACGTGGTGGGCCACGATGTCGTGCACGTCGCGGGCGATGCGCTCGCGTTCGGCGAGCTGGTCGGCGCGCACCTGGGCGACGGCCGCGCGGGCCGCCTCCTCGGCGCGCAGCCGCTCGGCGGCCGCCGCGGCCTGCCGCATGCCGAGGTAGCGGCCGATGGCGATCGGCGTGGCCACCAGCGTCATGAGGATCCCGACGCGGAACGGCGTGGTCTGGGTCTCCTGGCCGACGACGGCGATCGCGGTCAGCATGCAGCCGGCGGCGTAGGCGATGATCGTCCACGCCCAGGAGGTCACCCGCATCGCGAACACGCCGATCGCGATGAGCGTGAGGATCACGCAGGTGTTGACGACCTGGTTCAGATAGGTGTCGGCGGAGACGAGCAGCGCGCCCTGCAGCAGGAGCACCACCCCGGGCAGCCGCCGGGCGATGCCCAGCGACAGGCCGCCGACCACGGCGAGCAGGCCGACCACCCAGACGGGCTGGGTGCCCGCGTGCCAGGAGGTCCAGGTGCTGAGCACGGTGATCGCCACCCCGCCCGCCGCCAGCAGCGCGTCGGGCGTGACGTCCCGCTCCTCCAGCGGCCCCGCCGAGCCGCGCAGGTACGCCCCGAGCACGGCCGGGAAGACCGCCAGGAAGACCGAGTACACCCAGGTGTTCATGACGACCGGGATGCCGGGGTCGACGATGTTCAACGCGGTCGCGACCATCGCGGCGGCCACCGCGAGCACGGTGCCCCGCCAGCCGGAGCGGTATCCCACGACTCCGAGCGCCACGCAGACCAGGATCTGCGCCGTGTTGGACGTGAACGACTCGAGCTGGTCGGTCACCACCAGGAGCCCGGCCAGGTAGAGCGCGACGGGCACCGGCCGGCGCCGGACGAGCCCCATGGGCAGGCCCACCAGCAGCGCCATCGGGATGTTCATCTCGGCGGGCAGGTATCTGGTGTCGCCCGCGTGCGCCGTCGTCAACAGGTCCAGGCCCACACCTGAGACCGCGAGCAGGACATCCAGCGGCAAACCACGCCAACGCATGGACTCACGGTATCCGTGGAGCTTGTCGGCGGGGGTCCTCCTTGCGGCCTTGACGATCTGAACGATCGGGGTCGCGGCCTGGGCGGGTGTACCGGTCGACGGCAGGACCACGGCGGCGACGCCGATC
>NZ_JBSFTC010000341.1:0-11119 GCF_053590415.1 Nonomuraea sp. NPDC003201 | reverse complement strand
CCCTGCAGGCTCGGCCAGCTCCGCTCGAAGAACTCCGAGGTGAGACCGCTGCCCACCGCGTCGTAGGACCGCCCGTACTGGTCGAACCAGTCCTCCCGGCTAGCGTCAGTCGGCAGTCGAGACTTCTGGAGGGCATGTGCGCCGACCATCCACGCGCTGGCTGCTGCAGGAGCCGTCGGCCGGAGACGGGCCGCTGCTGTTCGCCTTCCCGTACGCCGGATCCGGCGCGTCCTCGCTGCGGCGCTGGCCCGGGCGGATCGGGGAGGCCGAGGTCCATCCCGTGCAGCTTCCCGGCCGGGAGTACCGGATCAAGGAAGATCCGTACCGCGACTTCGAGACGTTCGCCAAGGACGCCGTCGAGGCGCTCCTGCCCTACCTGGCGCGGCCGTACGCGCTCATCGGCCACTGCATGGGCGCGCTGCTCGCGCACGCGTTCGCCACCCGCGCCATGGAGATCGGCGTCCGGGCGCCCGAGCGGCTGTTCGTCTCGGCGTCCCTGACGCCGAGCCGGGGTTTCTACGGCTACTACCACCCGTGGATGTCCGACCACCGCATCGCCGCGGAGCTCCGGCGCGTCGCCGGAGACCTCGGCGACGGGGCCATCCCGGACGAGCTGGTGTCGTTGTCGGTGCGGGTCCTGCGGCAGGACGTGCGGATGTGCCTGGACTACGCGCCGCCGGCCAAGGCGATCGGGGTGCCGATCAGCGCCATCGGCTGGGCGGACGACCTCGACGTGGGACCGGACGACCTGGCCGAGTGGCAGGAGTACGGCGAGACACGCGTCCACCTGCTTCCCGGGGATCCGCTGAACTTCCTGGCCGGTGCCACCGGGCTCAGGAAGGTCATCGAGGAAGATCTCGACTACTGATGCGAAGAGGATGAGCGCCGTGTCTGCACCCGCGACGATTCCCGAGCTTCTCGCCAGAACCGTCGGAACCCATCCGGACCTGCCCGCCGTCAGCGACGAAGAGACCAGCCTCAGCTACGCGGAACTGGCCGAGCGGGCGGACGCCGTCGCGCACGAACTGGTCAGGCTCGGCGTGCGGGAGGAGGACCGGATCGGCGTCCACCTGCCGCGCGGCGTCGGCGCCGTGGTGACGGTGCTCGGCGTGCTGCGCGCGGGAGCGGCGTACGTGCCGATCGACGTCAGCTATCCCAGGTTGCGGCGCGAGCAGATGGTGAAGGCCGGCCGCCTGCGCCTGCTGCTCACCGATCCCGGCACGACCAGGCGGCCGGCCGGTCTGCCCGTGGAGGTGGCCGAGCTGGACTGGCGCGTCCTGCCCCCCGCTTCGGGTCCGGCGGCACATGTCGCCCCGCAGAGCGCGGCCTGTGTCCTGTTCACCTCCGGATCCACCGGTCAGCCCAAAGGCGTCGTGCTGGAACACCGCCACATGGTCGCCTTCGCCACGGACACCGCCCTCCCCACGGTCGGCCCCGGCGACCGGATGGCGCAGGCGTCGAACCTGTCCTTCGACACCTTCACCTTCGAACTGCTGCGTAGCATGGCCGGCGCCGCGGACCTGGTCGTGATGCCCGCCTTCGCCGACCTCATCGGCGCCGACCTGCGGCGGCAACTCCGGCGGCACCGCGTCACCGCGATGCTGGCTCCCGCCATCGCGCTCAACCAGGTCGCCCGCCACGACCGCGAGGCGTTCGCCTCCCTGCGGGTCCTGTGCTCGGGCGGCGACGTGCTGCTCGCCGAGACCTGCCGCGAGCTGCGGGCCGGAGGCTTCTCCGGGGACCTGCTCAACCTGTACGGCCCGACCGAGGCCACCGTGGCCTGCACCGCCCAGCGGGTCCAGGAGCTGCCCGACGACTGCACCCGGGTCCCCATCGGCCGTTCGACCGCGTCAGCGCGTCTGTACGTCCTGGACGATCAGCTCGCCCCCGCCTCCACCGGTGAGCTGTACGTCGGCGGCGCCGCCGTCGGACGCGGCTACCTGGACCAGCCCGGACACACGGCGCAACGCTTCGTCGCCGACCCGTTCGCCGCGAACGGCACCCGCATGTACGCCACCGGGGACCTGGTGCGTACCGGCGCCGACGGAGCCCTCGAATACCTCGGCCGCGTCGACAGCCAGGTCAAGATCTCCGGCCACCGGGTCGAGCCCGCCGAGATCGAACGCACCTTCTACCAGCACCCGCACGTGGGCGAGGTCGCGGTGACGGCAGTGGGAGAGCCCGGCGACCTGCGCCTGGTCGCCTTCGTCATCCCCGTGGCCGAGGAGTTCTCACCCGTCGGCGTGCGCGCCTTCCTCACCGAGCGTCTGCCCGCCGCCTACGTCCCCGCCGAATTCGTCGTCCTGGACTCCATGCCGCTGGACGCGCATGGCAAACGGGACTGGGCACGGCTGCGCGAGGCCGCCGAGGACCGCTCCCGGCGGCGGCGCACCTACGAACCTCCGCGCACCGCCACCGAGCGCTACCTCGTCCAGCTCTGGGAGGAACTGCTCCGCGTGGAGTCGATCAGCGTCCACGACGACTTCTTCGGCCTCGGCGGCCACTCCCTCCTCGCCGCTCGCGGCCGCATGCGCATCCGCCGCGACCTCAAGACCGACCTTCCACCTGAGGTGGTCTTCGAGAACAGCGTGGTGGAGGACCTCGCCAAGGTCATCGACCAGACCAGACCCTCCGTCGCCTGATGGTGCTCGCCGGTCCGCCCGTGCGCGAGCCGGCCCGCACCCCGGCAAGGCCGCAAGCCCGAGCCCAGCGCCTGCGCCTGCGCCTGCGCCTGCGCCTGCGCCTGCGCCTGCGTCAGCGTCAGCGTCAGCGAAGCGTCTGTGATCCGATGACGGACAGCACCTGCAGCTTCTCGTAGCTCTCGCTCCCGGGAATGGCGGTGTAGACGAGCAGCGAGTGAGCCTGGCCCGGGTCGACCAGCCTCTGGCAGGTGAGCTCCAGGGCGCCGACCTCGGGGTGGACGAAGTGCTTGACCTCGCGCGGGCGGATGCCGATCTCGTGGTCACCCCACACCCGCCGGAACTCCTCGCTGCAGGCCAGGAGCAGGTCGGCGAGGTGCGCGGCTCGGGAGCCGGGGCCACGGAGGGTAACGATCTCACGCAGCCCCGAGGCGAACATCCGGGTGAGAAACGGATGCTCTTCCGGCGCGTAGATCTGCCGGGTGGCGGGGTCGGTGAACCACCGGTACCCCGTGCTGCGGGCCGACCCGGTGTATCGGGTCGTGTCGCCGGTGAGCGCGACACCCATCGGGGTCTGCCGCAGGGTCTCGCCGAGTTCGGTGACGATCTCCGCGGGCGTGTCGTTCAGCCGATCGAGAACCCGCAGCAGGCCGGGGCTGATGTGATCGCCGAATGCTCCCCTCGTCGGCGGGTTGTGCCCGGCGAGGCGGAACAGGTGGTCTCGCTCGTCGAGTGACAGATGCAGCCCCTGGGCGATCGAGGCGAGCATCTGGTTCGACGGCTGCGGCCCGCGCTCCCGCTCGAGCCGGGCGTAGTAGTCGGTCGACATGTTGCACAGGGACGCGACCTCCTCGCGCCGTAGCCCGCTGGTCCTGCGACGCGGCCCGCGCGGGAGACCGACGTCTTCGGGTTGCAGAGCCTCCCGGCGATTCCGGAGGAACTCCGCCAGCCCGGTGCGATCGATCACGACGCTCCCTCTTCTCGGGTCCGGCTTCGTTTCTACCAGCAGCGCGCAGAGGTAACCACGGACTGCCGATCCGCCCATCCCGAGCTGAACGGTGGCCCGGGGAGCCGGGGATCGGGAGGTCCTGGATAGGTCTCCGCCGTCCGCCGAAGATCGACGTCAACCCACGACGACAACATGAAGGAGCAGAACCAATGCCACGCACACGAATCGACATCACCGTTCCCGACCTGTCCGGAAAACGCGCCGTCGTCACCGGAGCAAGCGACGGGATGGGCCTGGGAATCGCCACTCGACTGGCCGCGGCCGGCGCGGAGGTGATCATGCCCGTCCGCAGTCCGCGCAAGGGCGAGACCGCGATCACCACGATCAGGCAGGCCGTCCCCGGCGCGAACGTCTCACTGCGCAGCCTCGACCTGTCCTCGCTCGACTCCGTCGCGGCCCTCGGCGAGGACCTGCGAGGAGAGGGCCGCCCGATCCACATCCTCATCAACAACGCCGGCGTCATGACCCCACCCGACCGGCAGACGACCGCCGACGGGTTCGAGCTGCAGTTCGGCACCAACCACCTGGGCCACTTCGCCCTCGTCGGGCACCTGCTGCCCCTTCTCCGTGCCGGACGGGCACGCGTGACAGCCCAGGTCAGCATCGCCGCCCGTCGGGGCGCCATCAACTGGGACGACCTGAACTGGGAACGCGGCTACCACGGGCAGCGCGCCTACAGTCAGTCCAAGATCGCGTTCGGGCTGTTCGGCCTCGAACTGGACCGTCGCAGCAAGGCCCACGGTTGGGGCATCACCAGCAACCTCTCCCACCCCGGGGTGGCACCCACCAGCCTCCTGGCCGCTCGTCCCGAGCTCGGCCGTAGCCAGGACACCCCGCAGGTCCGCCTGATCCGCGCGCTGTCGGCCCGGGGCATCCTCCTCGGCACGGTCGAGACGGCAACACTGCCCGCGCTCATGGCCGCGACCGGCCCCGACGCCAAAGCCGGCACCCTCTACGGGCCCAGCGGCCCCGGCAACCTCGGCGGCCCGCCCGCCGAGCACCGGATGTACTCCCCGCTGCGCAGCACGGACGACGCCCTACGCATCTGGGAGATCTCCGAGCAACTGACCAAGACGGCCATCCCGGCCCACACGGGAGTGCAATGAGTTCTGTCACCCGTCGCACCGCCAGGCCGCAAAGCCCCTGGTGGGCCGTCATCGGTGCCGGCGTGGACACTCACGTCTCATCGAGGAGGGAAAGCGCCCGCATCCACGAATGACCGGCTCGCGCGCCCGCTCGGTCGCGAGCCCGCATGAACGGCGAAATGCCGAAGGTTCAACTCATTCACAGAATGATCGTCTGCGCGCTACTCTGCCTCCGGCCCAACGGAAACGGAGACCGTGGATGCACAGATTAGCCAGATCCCGTTTTGCCCTGCCCTTGGTCGGGGCCATAGTCGCCGCCACCCTGATCGCCACCGCACCCGCCGCGTCAGCCGCGCCCGCGCGCGGCAACGGACACCGGGTCACCGTCATGGTCCACGGGTTCGACCGTGAGGCCGACATCAGCTGCTCCGGCGCATGGAACAGCGCCAAGCAAGTGCTGAACGCCAACGGTTGGGGCGACGTCGTCACCTTCGGTTACTACAACAAGGCCACCAACTGCGACCTCAGGCTCCAGGGGACCACCGACACGCGCATCCAGGAGGTCGGCCGCCAGTTCGCGTGGACCATCTACTACCTGTACTCCAGCAAGGACGTGGCGATCGACGTCGTCACGCACTCCATGGGCGGTCTGGTCGCGAAGGCGGCCATCGAAGGCGTCAACCGGTACGGCGTGGGCAAGCCGCCGCCCGACCTGAGCGGGCTGACGGTCGATCCGAACAACCTGGGCGCGACCGTGTGGCCCAGAGCCTGGCCCCCATTCCTGTACATCGAGGACATGGTCACGTTCGCCACCCCGCACCAGGGCATCGGCAGCGCGGTGGTGACCGCGTGCGCCATCACCCACGAGCAGTGCAGCGACATGCGTCCGGGCAGCGGCTTCATCAGCTGGCTGGGAAAGCAGCCGCTCTCCCAGATGGGCACGGACTACACCTTCCTCGCCTCGAAGCACGACGACACGGTCAGCTCCGACTCGGCGACCAACAAGCGCACTGCCCACCATTGGGCACTCTACGGCTCGAACGCCGACGGCGGCACGCTGAGCCACACCTCCATCCGGAACACCTCGACCGGCGACTGGCAGGCGTCGTACGGGGGAGAGTTCAGCGACGAGGGTGAGGGCTCGTACCCCGCGCCGCTCCTGCGGATGATGGACGGCCTGTACGACCAGCAGGCCCAGTAACGCGCGGACGCGTCCTCCCCCTTGCGGCGAAGGGGGAGGACGCGTCGGTGGGTTATGGGTATTCGGTGAGGTTTGCGACGTTTGTGGAGGAGTTGCTCGGGCCTCCCGTGGAATTGATGACATGGGCGATGGTTCCGGTGCCGCCCAGGGAGACCGTCACCATGTGGTGGAAGCGGACCCCCGGCGTGTTCGGCACTTCGAAGGCCCGGTCGGCCACCACCCCGGGGTTGGCGCTGAAGTAGCAGTAGCTGCCCAGCCCCCAGGCCTCGTGCGAGGTGACCGAAGCGGCGACCTTGTAGGCGGCCCAGCCACGGGTGGAGCCGTTCATCCAGGACGCCTGGTTGGGCGGGTCGTAGGGCATCTCGTTCTGGAAGAAGTAGGTCCGCCCGCCGTTGCCGTTCCAGATGACCTGGTACTGGTGGTAGTGCTCGACGAACAGCCCGTAGAACGTCACGTTGTCGCCGTTGACGACGAGCCCGTTGACGGTCGTGTTGGTGTTCCACCCGACGCCGCTGCCGTGGTCGGCCCGCCAGATCCAGGTGTGATCACCGATCACGTCGTCGCTGTTGATCACCAGGCTCTGTGACGCCTTGCCCACCCCGGCGCCGCCGACGCGGAAGAAGACGTCGTGCAGCGAGGTGGGGTTGGCCGCGTGTGAGGCCGCCGAGCCCGCCGGGCCGACCTGCATGAGCGTCGCCGAGTTCACGGTCCCGGCGTCGATCAGCAGCCCGGCGACCTTGACGCCGTCCACGTCGGCGACGGTCAGCGCCGTGATGCCGTTGTCGGGTACGAACGTCGCCAGCCCGAGACCGAGCACCACGGTGTCGGCCCTGGTGACCCTGATCGTGTCGTTCAGATGGTAGACGCCCGGCGTGACCAGCAGGTTCTTGCCCGCGGCCAGTGCCGCGTTGATGTCACCGGCGGTGTTGCCCGGCTTGACGACGAAGAACTGGCTGATCGGCAGCGACGTGCCCGCACCCGGCCACGACACCCCGGCGGAGTTGGACTTCAGCGCGGGCACGAACACCTGGTAGGCCCCCGCCGCGTCGATGTAGAGGAACGGCTTCTCCCGTACCACCGGCGCCTGCCCCACCGTCGTGTACGGCGGGCTGGGGAAGGTGTTGCCCGGCGCGCCGTACACCCCGACGAAGGTCATGTTCCAGTTCGACCCGCTCCAGGACCCGAAGGCCGAATTGCGGGAGATCCACTGCTGTTGCGACCCGGACCTGACCTGACCGTCGATCCGCGAGTCGGAGATCCACCCGCCGCTCGACCAGCCGCCGTCGTCCAACTGCAGGTTTCCGCGCACATGCATGCGCCGGTACGGCGCCGCCTGCGAGACCGCCCACCGGTCCGTGCCGCCCGCCGGGGTGACCGAGAGGTTCTCGGCGGAGCGCCAGAAGTTCTGCGTGGCGTTGCCGCCGAACCAGTCGGCCTCGGCGTGCACGGCCCCGTTGATGGTCACCGCGTCCGGCGTCTGTCCCAGGCCGAGGACCTGGGTGTAGAAGCCGACGTTGACGTCCACGTTGTAGGTGCCCGGCTTGAACAGCAGCGCGTACCGGTTGGACCCGAACTGGTTGGACTGCTGCTGGCCGAACACCGAGTTGAGCTGCGACTGGATGGTGGACGCGGGCATCGACGGGTCGAAGACGCGCACGTTCGGCCCCAGGTCGGGATCGGGGCCGCCACCGCCCGACAGGGTGAACGACTGCGCCGCCGTGCTGTTGCAGGTGTACTGCTGCAGTTGCACGCTGTCGGCCGTGGAGGCGCCCGACACGTCGAGGCACTTGCCGCTGTTCCTGTTGACCAGGTGGTACGTGCCGCCGGACTCCTCCACCGGCAGCCACTGCTGGTTGTTGCCGCCGCCGTAGGCCCACAGCTGGACCGGCGCGCTGTCGGCGGTCGAGACGCCGGTCACGTCCCAGGCCTGCGCGGCGTTGAGCGAGCTGTTGACCCGGTAGTAGCCGCCGCTGGTGGCCTGGAACTGCCAGAGCTGGGCGCCGCTGCCGTTGCACGCGTACTGCTGGACGGCGGTGCCGTTGGCGGTGGCGGCGGAGCGGGCGTCGACGCACTTGCCGCTGTGCTTGGCGACCACGGTGGTCAGGCCGGTGGGGACGGCCGCCTGCGCGACCGGCATGAGGACGAACCCGGCCGCGACCAGCACGAGGACGACGAGGGCCCGCATCAGAACCCCGCCGTCAGCCGGGTGAAGTCCCAGGCGTTCTGGGAGACGCCGCTGCAGGTCTCGGACAGGCCTCCGGAGCAGGGGCGGTCGCGGTTGACCGACCAGAAGGCGAGCCTGGTCAGGCCATGGGAGTTGGCGTAGTCGCGGATCTGGGTCCAGGTGGCGACCGAGGTGACCTCCGACTGGTCGGACAGGCCGTTCATGCCGGAGATGCCCATGTGCGCGTACGCCGTGGCGTCCGACCAGCCGAACGCCGACTTCAGGGCGTTCTTCAGGCCTTCAGCCGCGTTGACCGTGCTCTGGTACATGTTGGACCCGCCGCCGAAGTCGAACGGCATGATCGTGTAGTTGTCGATCGGGACGCCGAGCTCCTTCGACCGGTTGATCAGCCGGGTGCCCGCGCCGGCCGGGCCGCTGGTGGAGGTGCCGAAGGTGACGACCACCTTGACGTTCGGGTTGTTCGCCTTGACGATCTTGAGGCCGTTGAGTATGCGGTCCTGGACGGTGTAGTTCTCGTACTCGTCGGTGTTCTCGATGTCGAAGTCGACGGCCGCGGGTCCCACGGCGTTGATGACCTGCTGCACGGCGCCCGCGTACGCCTCGGGCGTGGCGCAGTTGGGGCCGAGCTTGTTGCCCGACCAGCCGCCGAAGGAGATCTGGACGCTGCCGCCCTTGGACTTGATCGTGTTGATCGCCTGCTGGTCGGCGCCGCCGGTCAGCGCACGCGAGCCGTCCCAGCGTGGCGTGCAGCCGCCGCCGGACAGGATGAAGGCCATCGTGAAGGACTTCACGCCGGTCGCGTCCATGACCGTGCCCGGGTTGGGCGGGCTCCCCCACCCCATGTAGAGGTACGGGGCGCCGGGCAGCTTGCCGGGATTGGGGGTGCCGCCGCCGGAGGGCAGCGTCCACTTCTGGTTGGCGCCGGTGCCGCAGCTCCAGATCTGCAGGGGCGTGCCGTCGGCCGAGCTGACGTTGGTGGCGTCCAGGCACTTGCCGAGCGCTCGCAGGGTGCCGTCGGAGGCGGCCGTCCACTGCTGCGCGGCGGTGCCGTTGCAGTCGTAGATCTGCACCTTGGCGCCGTCGGCGCTGCTCGCGCCCGCCACGTCCAGGCACTTGCCGAGTGCGCGGATCGTGCCGTCGGACTGCGTGGTCCACGACTGGGCGGCGGTGCCGTTGCAGGTCCAGAGCTGGACCTGGGTGCCGTTGGCGCTGTTGGCGCCGGCGACGTCGACGCACTTGCCGCCGTAGCCGGTGATCTGGCCGGTGGCGGCCGAGGCCGGGGAAGCGAGGCCCGCCACGGCTAACGCCGTCACGGAGGCAAGGATGATTCCTCGTCTTTTCATGGGGGGTGTCACCTTCTGTGGGGGGTGTACGCCGGCGGCTGTGCCGCCGGCGTGGGTGAACACCATGGCTAAGAGAAATCCACGGTCGTGACCTCATGGTGACCTTACGGTGACCTTACAGGAGCGTCAATACTTAATTTAAGGGTTGACGGCAACTTCGTACGCAGCCCTCAGGCACCCAGGAACTGATCCACCACCAGGATGGCGGCGCCGAGCTTGACGCCCTCCGACCCCAGGTGAGCGGCCCCGATCGCGACGCGGTCGTAGGAATGGCGCAGCGCGGAGCGCTCCGTGGCCGTCAGGATCGCGGGCAGGTGGTCGCGGGCGAGCAGCAGGCCCGCCCAGCCGCCCAGCACGATGCGCTCGGGATTGAGCAGGTTGATCAGGCTCGCCAGCCCCGCGCCCAGGTGGCCGACGGCCTCGTCGAACAGGGGACGCGCGCCCGGGTCGGCCAGCAGCGCCGCGAACGCGCTCTCCTCCTCGATGCCCGCCAGGTCGATCCCCGCCCTGGCGAGGACCGACTCGGCGCCGACGTAGGCCTCCAGACAACCGCGCGCACCGCAGCGGCAGGGGCGGCCGTCGGCGATCACCGTGGTATGGCCCCACTCCCCCGCCCCACCGGACACGCCGCGGACGGTGATGCCGCCGGTGATGATGCAGGCGCCGACCCCGCTGCCGATCAACACCATGATCATGTAGTCGCTGCCCCGTCCCGCGCCGAACCAGTGCTCGGCCAGGCCCAGCGTCATGGCGCCGTTGTCGACGAACACGGGCAGGCCGGGGAGCATGTCGGCCAGCCGTACCCCGCTCCAGCCGAACGTCGGCGAGTCGACGACCGAGCCCCGCACCATGCCGGGGACGCCGACGCCGACGCCGAGGACCCGGCCGGGCTCAACCCCCGCCTGCGCGATCACGGCGGCGACGCCTTCGCGGATGTGGCCGGCCACCAGGTCGGGAGCGTGCCGTCCTGGGCGCAGCGGGGTCTCGGCCTTGGCCCGTGGCGTCATGGACAGGTCGAACAGCTCCACCCCGACGCGGGTCTCCCCCACCTCGACGCCGACCGCGTAGGCGTGGTGGGCGTTGACGCGGAGCTGGACGCGCGGCCGGCCGCCGTCCGACTCGACCCTGCCCACCTCGACGACGATCCCGTCGGACAGCAGGCCGGTGACGACGTTGCTCACCGTGGCGGGGCTCAGGCCGGTCGCCTGGGCGAGCTCGAACCTGCTGCGCTCGCCGTCGAAGAAGAGCGTGCGCAGCAGCACGGCCCTGTTGGTACGCCGCACGTCACGCGACGTTCCCCGCTGCGGCCGGATCATAGGGTGAAGTCTAGGCTCCCCTTCCTCACCAGGCCGGCCAGCAGCTCCTTGACCTCGGTCGCCTCGTAGCGGTCGCGATCGAAGGGGCCGATGATCAGCGGGCCGTCGTCGGGGCTGTCGGGCAGCCGGCCGTGGCTGCCCCGGACCGGTGCCGGGTCGAGTGGCACCACCGGCATCGTGTAGCGGAAGCCCAGCTTCTTCTTGGCCAGCGCGGCGGCGGCGCGGAGCTTGACGAACGGGTCACTTGGGTTCATGAACAGCTCGGCGGGGTCGTAGCCGGGTTTGCGGTGGATGTCCACGAGCCTGGCGAAATCGGGGGCGCGGTCGTCGGAGAGCCAGTA